>JBOHBD010000304.1:0-7942 GCA_050698195.1 Gaiellaceae bacterium | reverse complement strand
ATCTTCGAGCACGCGGACGTGGGGCTCGTCGGCGACTGGCGCGAGACGCTACCGCCGCTCGTGGACGCCCTCGAGGGCAAGCTGTAGGCCCCTAGTGCGGCTCCACGAGCACGCCTGGGGGCGGGAGGGCGCCCCGCCCCTCGTCTGCCTCCACGGCGTCAACGCCCACGGTCTCCGCTTCCGCCACCTCGCCGAACGGCTGGCGGACCGCTTCCGCGTGCGCGCGCTCGACCTGCGCGTACTCCGTCTCGAAGACGCCGTCCTCGAGGGCTCCCGCGTCCGCCAGCGTGCGCTCCACCCACCAAGCCGTGTCGTCGGAGACCGCGATGCGGGCGGTGCCGACCGTGTCGCCGATCTGCCAGGGCCGAGGGATGCGGTGCTCCTCGACGTCGAACTCGGCCGGGACCCGGAAGTCGCGCTCGCGTCTCGTTGCGAAACGGATGTCGCCGCGGATGCGTGAGACCTTGAAGGTCCGAACCGTGTCCCGCTCGAGGTCGTGGCCGATGGCGTACCAGTTGCCGTCGTCGAGTCGCAGCGCGTACGGGTTGACGACCCGCTCGCCCGGTCGCGTCCTGCGGGGGCTCCAGTAGCCGAATCGCACGGTCCGCTGCTTCGAGATCGCCGACTCGAGCTTCGAGAGGCGCCCGGCCAGCTCGGGCGAGTAGTCGGGGGCGCTGACTCGGACCCGTTCCGCGGTCTCCGTGGGTGGCTCGGCGAACCCGGAGCGTCCGAGAGCGAGGTTCTGCAGGGCGAGCCGAAACGGCTCCGCGTACGCGAACTTCCCCTCCAGGTAGTAGAGAGCGGTCTGGAGGGCGGCAAGCTCGTCGTCGTCGAGCTCGAGCCGGTCGAGGAAGTAATGCTCCGACCTGAGCGTGTAGAGCTCCTCGCCCGTGAACTCGTCCCGCTGCGACTGGAGCGGGACACCGAGCGCGGTCAGCTCCGCACGGTCGGAGTAGAACCGGCGGGCGAACGCTTCGTCCGACATCTCGCTGTAGCCCTCGACGTTGGACTTGACGTCGCGGGCGGTCAGCGGACGGCGCTCCGCCATCAGGAAGGCGACGAGCGAGAGCTGCCGGATGAGCTTGTCGGCGTCGTGCGACATGCGCACCCGAGCTTATCGACCACGCTTGGCGCAAGACTGGAATCCGCGAGCACGGACTCCAGTCGCGTAAGGTCCCCGAAGCGTCCGCTTCGGGGCCGCGGCGCTTCTTCTCGCCTGGCCTCTTGCCCTAGGCTGCGGCGGCCGCGTGCTGCTCGAGGTGCTGGTGGGACGGGCAGTAGTCCCGGCCGGGAAGCGGTGTGCGCTGGCAGGCCTTGCCTTTGCGTGTCGTCGCGTGGCAGCGGGACACGCCTCCGTCGAGGAGGCCGGCCTCGACCTGCTGCTCGATGAACGACGTCGCCGCGCCGACGCCCTCGCGTACCGACCAGGCGACCTGCGCCTGCGCCGTGATCGGGAAGTAGCGCCGAATGTCCGCGAAGAGCGCGCGGTCGGGACGTGCGAAGTAGTGAGGATCCTCGGCGAGCCGCTCCATCGTCTGCTCGCACTCGTAGAGCACTGCCCGGCGGTACTCGAGCTGGGTGTCGCGGTCGGCGTACGGGTCGATCAGGACCTTGATCGAGCGGTATATCGCTCGCGAGTATTGATACATACACGAGCGAAGCTGTGCGGCCTGATCGTCTATCGGAACGCTCGAGCTCTCGGGGATCCCTTATACCGGGCGGAAAAGTAGCGGAGCAGACGGGAGTATAGAGACTTTTCACGGTTGTTACAAAGTCAGGTGCTCCGGTCGCCTTGCGAGACAACGGGGAGCTCAGGGCACGACGCGTCGTACCGTGGCGGTCCGGGCGAACCGCCGCGCGGGCTGGAGTGCGCTCGTGGCTTCTGCTTCGGACCCGTAGATGCCCGTGAAGACGATCCAGTAGCCGGGGTGGAGGCTCGCGTAGCGCGACGAGTCGAGGATCCCGACAGGGGAGAGCCCTCTGCGATCGGCGGCCCGTGCTCTCGCAAGCGCCGGTCGCCGTCCGCCTGTCTGCGGCAGCGATGCGAGCGCGATCGTCCAGCCGTCATCTCCGGCGGGCCACTCGACCACGCCCGACGCGCCGCCCTCCGAGGGGGAGGGAAGCGTGCTCCGTGAGGGCACGGTGACGAACCCGCCGGTCGCAGTCACGACCTCGGCTCCGCCCTCACCGCCCCCGTTCGCGGCGACCGCGACTGCCGTGCCGGCGAGCGCGACGACAAGAGCGGCGAGCGCGCGGACGATCCAGGCTCGCTCGGTGTCGCGCGGCTCGCCGAGGCCTTGCCCGGGGAGTCGCCCCCCGCACTCGAGACAGTACTCCTGTCCCGCGGCTACCCGTCCTCCGCACCGCGGGCACGACGTCACGAGGGCTCCCGGGCGCCCGTGGTACGCGCAGACCCCTCGCCCGCCCGCCTGCCGCACGTCGCGCAGTAGCGCGCGTTCAGGAGGAGCGGAGCGCCGCAGACGCAGAGGGCGCTTCCCTCGCGCCGGAGACGTGCGCTGCCGTCGAGGAGCGAGTCGATCTCCTGCACGCGTGCCTCGATCGCGACGAGCTCTGCGCAGCGCTCGACGACGAGGCCGGCGCTGAATCGGTCGCGCTTGTACATCTCGAGCGCCAATCCCCCGAGATCGCGGAGCCTCTCCTCGCGCACGAGGAGCAGCGTCTTGCGCTCGCGCTTGAGCTCCCGGGGCGGCGGCGCGACGTATCCGGACGGGCGATCGACGGCAGCGCTCTCGTTTGTCTGCCTCGGCACGACACCAAGCCTAGATCTGCAGCACGACGAGCCGTTCCTCGGTCATCTCGCGGACGGCGGACGCCGGCCCCTCGCGGGTGTTCCCCGAGTCCTTGACGCCGCCGTAGGGCATCTGGTCGGCACGGAACGTCGGTGCCTCGTTGACGGTCACCCCGCCGAACTCGAGGTCACGAGCCGCCCGCAGCGCCGTCTTCACATCGCGGGTGAAGACTCCGGCCTGGAGCCCGAAGCGGGTCGAGTTCGCGAGGGCGAGGGCGTCGTCGAGCGTGTCGAACGGGGAGACGGTGCAGACGGGGCCGAAGACCTCCTCGCACGAGACCTTGGCCTCCGGCGGAGCCTTCGCGATCACCGTCGGCAGGAGCAGCTCTCCCTCGACCGTGCCGCCGGTCAGCACCTCCGCCCCGTTGGTCGTCGCCTCCTCGATCCAGGAGATGATGCGGTCGCGCTCCGATGCCGCGATCACCGGGCCGACGTCGGTCTCCTCGTCCGCCGGATCGCCGACCTGGAGCGCTTCGACGCGTGGCAGGAAGTGCTCGAGGAACGTGTCGTAGACGCTGCGCTCGACGTAGATCCGCTGCACGGAGATGCAGCTCTGGCCCGCGAAGGAGAACGCGTTTCCGGCCAGGCGCGCCGCGGCGTCGTCGACGTCGGCGTCCGCCGCGACGATGACCGGGGTCGCGTTCCCGAGCTCGAGGTTCACGCGCTTCCGGGGAGCCCGCTCCCGCAGCTTCCAGCCGATCGGGACCGACCCGGTGAACGTGATCAGCTTCACGCGCTCGTCCTCGACGAGGACGTCGCCGATCTCGCTCGCCGGGCCGCAGACGACGTTGAGCCAACCGGGCGGAAGACCCGCTTCCGTTTCGAGCTCGGCGAGCGCGAGCGCCGAGAGCGGCGTCTGCGATGCGGGCTTCAGGACGACCGCGCACCCGGCCGCGAGCGCCGGCGCGATCTTGTGGGCGACGAGGTTCAACGGGAAGTTGAACGGCGAGATCGCCGCGACGATGCCGATCGGCTGCCGCAGCGTCAGCGCGAGCTTGCCGACCCCCGCCGGGGAGGCGTCCATGGGAACGACGTCGCCGGCGAGCTTCCGCGCCTCGACCGCGGCCATCGTGTACGTCGACACCGCGCGCGATGCCTCGACGCGGGCGGCCTTCATCGGCTTGCCGGCCTCTGCGGAGATCGTCCGGGCAAGCTCGTCGTGGCGTTCCACGAGGGCCGCGGCGACGCGGTCGAGGATCGCCGCCCGCTCGTGCGCGGGGAGCGGTTCTCGCATCGCCGTCTCGGCAGCATCGAGCGCCGTGCGCGTCTCTGCGGCTCCTGCCTTCGGTACGCGGCCGACCGGCTCTCCATCGTAGGGCGACCGCACGTCGATCCACTCGCTCGTCTCCACCCACTCGCCTCCGATGAGCAGCTTCCGCTCGGTGGCGGTCGTCGCCATGGCCTGAGTCTAGATGTGAGGCTTCGGCAGATGGAGATGCCCGACATCCGGTACGACGCGCAGCGGAGCGGTCAGCGAGGGACGGGGCTCAGCGGCTCTTCTCGGTGGTACCGTCCGAGGCGTGAGAGACGCCTACATCGTGGACGCGATCCGCTCCCCGATCGGGAAGCGGGGAGGGTCGCTTGCGGGAATCAGGGCGGACGAGCTCGCGGCAACGGTGCTGAACGGCCTCGTCGCCCGGCTCGACCTGGAGCCGGGCGAGATCGAGGACGTCCAGATGGGGTGCGTGACCCAGGTGGGCGAGCAGGCGCTGAACGTCGGGCGTCAGGCGGTGCTCGTGGCGGGGTGGCCGGAGACGGTCTGCGCGTCGACCGTCGACCGCCAGTGCGGCTCCTCGCTGCAGGCGGCGTTCAACGGCGCCTCCGCGATCCAGGCGGGCCACCTCGACGTGGTCGTCGCAGCGGGCGTGGAGCACATGACGCGTGTCCCCATGGGATCGAATCTCGGCGACCTGGGCTGGGGTGCAGTCAACGAGAAGATCGGTGAGCGCTGGCCGATCGTGCCGCAGGGGATCTCGGCCGAGGTGCTCGCCGAGGAGTGGGGGCTCACGCGCGAGGCGCTCGACGCGTACTCGTACGAGTCGCACCGGCGCGCCGTCGCGGCGATCGACGACGGCAAGTTCGAGCGCGAGATCGTGCCGATCGAGGTCGGAGCCGCGGGTGCCGCCGTTCTCTTCGCCGTGGACGAGACGCCGCGACGCGACACGTCTCTGGAGAAGCTCGCCTCCCTCCAGCCGGCGTTCAAGCCGGAGGGGGTGGTGACGGCGGGGAACTCGAGCTCGATCGTGGACGGCTCCGCGGCGATGCTGATCGCCGGTGGCGAGGCCGTCGAGCGGCTCGGGCTCGAGCCACGTGCGCGCTTCGTCTCCTTCGGGCTCTCGGGCGTCGACCCGTATCGGATGCTGCACGGGAATCCGGAGGCGTCGGCACGGGCGCTGGGCAAGGCGGGGCTGACCTGGGACGACATCTCGGTCATCGAGGTGAACGAGGCGTTCGCTTCTGTCGTCCTCCAGTTCCTCGCCGACACGGGGTTGCACGAGCGCTGGGAGGCGGGCGACGTCAACCCGAACGGCGGGGGGATCTCGCTCGGGCACCCGCTCGGCGCCACCGGCGCGCGGATCACGGCCACGCTCCTCTCGGAGCTCGACCTGCGCGAGGACCGCTACGGCATCGCCACGATGTGCATCGGTCAGGGCCAGGCGATCGCGGGCGTCGTCGAGCGGCTCTGACCAGCTCTACTCGTCGATTAGGCCCGCTGATCGAGTGGGCATGTTTCTAGACTGGTGCTGATCGATCTCCGTGCGGCACGATGAGGGTCATGTTCGGGTACATCCTCATCGCGCTCCTTGTGATCGTGGGCCCGCTCGCCGTCCTCGCCGGCGCCGACTCTCGCATCGACGAGAAGTCTCGGCTGGGACGCTACTTGGGCTAGGGAATCCGCCGGCGCGGAGTCCAGTCGCGCAAATCGCTGATGGCGTCCGCTTCGGGGTGGCTGCGCCGCCTCACCGCGGGCGCGGTCGCCGTCCACTAGCATCGCGCGTCGTGGCCGCTTCGGAGATCCGCACGATCGGCGTCGTCGGACTCGGCGCCATGGGCTCCGGCATCGCGCAACTTGCCGTCGAGGCCGGTTACGACACCGTCGGGGGCGAGATCACGGACGAGCTCGGTGACAAGGCCCGCGAGCGGATCGCCCACTTCCTCCAGCGCAAGGTCGACAAGGAGCGGATGAGCGTCGAGGAGCGGGAGTCCGCGCTCGGACACCTCGCTCTCACGACCGACCTGTCCGCGTTCGCCGAGTGTGACCTCGTGATCGAGGCGATCGTCGAGGAGCTCGAGCCGAAGAAGAGGCTCTTCGCGGACCTCGAGGGCATCGTCCGCACCGAGACGATCCTCGCGACGAACACGTCCGCGCTCTCGGTCACGGAGATCGCCTCTGCCATCTCGACGCCCGAGCGTGTCGTGGGCATGCACTTCTTCAACCCGGCGCCCCTGATGCCGCTCGTCGAGATCGTGCGCGCCGAGCTCTCCTCGGTCGACGCGGTCGAGGCGGCATACGCCGTCGGCGAGCGCCTCGGGAAGCGGCCGATCCGGTGCCACGACACGCCGGGGTTCGTCGTCAACCGCGTCCTCATCCCGCTCCTGAACGACTGCCTCCGGGTCCTCGACGAGGCGCACGTCTCGCCGGAGGACCTGGACACCGCGATGACCGCGGGCGCGGGCTGGCCGATGGGGCCGTGCACGCTCGTCGATCTCGTCGGGATCGACGTGCACGTTCACGCGTCCGAGGCGCTCTACGAGAAGCTGCGCGAGCCGCGGATGGCGCCGCCGCCCCGCATCGTCGCGATGCGAAACGCGGGCCTGCTCGGTCGCAAGAGCGGCCGCGGCTTCTACACGTACGACTAGCGGGCGCTGGCGGGCGCTAGACGCGATCGAGCCGTGCGTGGCAGAGAGCGGCAATCGAGAGGATCCCCACGAAGCGGTCACCGTCGACGACTGGAAGCGCCTGCTCGCCCGTGTGCAGGAAGCGCTCTGCAGCGTGCGTCTCGCTGTCGTCCCCGTCGAGTATCTCGATGCTTCGCATGAACTCTCTCACCGGCCGATCTCGAACCGCTCCGACGCGCGCGTTCAGCCCCGTCGGGTCGTCCTCGATGAACGCCGTGTGGCGAAGCTCGGCGAGGTAGCCGGGGAAGACCGCGCGCAGTACGTCGACCTCGGAGAGGATCCCGACGACCCTCGCGCCGGCAAGGACCGCCAGCGACGGGACCTGCGCCCGGTAGAGCTCGGCCACGGCCTCGGCGAGCGTCGCCGCTTCGGAGACGGCGGCGGGGACGAGCGGAAGGTCGCGAAGGTCGGCCATCAGAGCTGGAAGAGCAGGAGGTAGGCGCTTGCGATGACGAGCGAGACGAGCGTGACGGGGAGCCCGACTGCGAGGAAGCGCACGAAGGAGATCGGCTGTCCGGTTCGATCGAGGATGCCGGTCGCGGCCACGTTCGCCGCCGCCGCGATCATCATCGTCGCGTTCCCACCGAAGCACGCACCGAGGGCGAGGGCCCACCAGAGGCCGTCGTCGAACTCGTCTCCCTGCAGGCTGTCCACCACCGGAATCATGGCGGCGGTGAACGGGATGTTGTCCACGACCGCCGACCCTGCTGCCGCACCCCACAGGACGACCAGGCCTTCGGCCGTCGGCGATCCGCCCGTGAGGTCCGCGAGCCACCCGGCGATGTCTTCCACCACGCCGCGTTGCTCGAGCCCACCGACCATGACGAAGAGCCCGACAAAGAAGAACAGCGTGGACCACTCGACCCGCTCGAGCGCGGTTTCGACATCGTCCGCGGCGACGAGGAGCATGACGGTCGCCCCGCTGAGCGCCACGACCGCAGGCTCGAGATGCAGCAGCGTGTGGAGGAAGAAGGCGGCGATTGTCCCCACCAGGACCCCGAGCGTCCTCCAGACGTACCGTGCCTCGCGCAGATCGCGCGCCGCGTCGACCCGTGCGACCTCGCGAGCACGTTCCTGCGCGACCCGGATACTTCCGCGAAACGCGAGTGCGAGGCCTGCAGTCACGACGAGCAGCGTCAAGATCGCCACCGGAGCCAGGTTCACGATGAAGTCGAGGAACGAGAGCTCGGCCCGGTGCGTGCCGATCATGATGTTCGGAGGATCCCCGATGAG
>JBOHBD010000303.1:0-11281 GCA_050698195.1 Gaiellaceae bacterium | reverse complement strand
GCCGACGCTCGTGCACGGAGCCGTCGACGCACTCTTCGTCTCGGCGCGAGGCCGACGCCTCGACACGAGCACCGTGCGGAGGCTCGTCCGCCATCCGCACCGCCTCCGCCACTCGTTCGCAACGCACCTCCTCGAGGGCGGTGCCGACCTGCGGACGATCCAGGAGCTCCTCGGCCACTCCTCGCTCTCGACGACGCAGATCTACAGCCACGTGGACGCGACGCGCCTACGCCGCGTCTACGACCGCTCGCACCCGCGTTCGTAGGAGCGAGGCCGAGCGGTCTACCTGTGGCAGGGCTTCGAGCCCTGCACGAGCTGCCGCTGGAGGTCGTTCATCTGCGCCTCGTGCGCCTGGTCGCCCGGATCCGACGGGCGGAAGTCGTGGAGCCCGGGACCGTCCCAGTACACGTCGGGCGTGACGCCGGGGCCGCTCAGCGCCAAGCGGTACCGGGTGCCGTTCCCAGGGGGACGCACCTCGCCGGCGTGGGTGCGGTGCGGCACGAAGCCGTAGCAGAAGGTCCCGTCCGGCCTCCGCGCGACGAAGCCGTTCTCGCGCCGCCAGCCGGGCCCGTACGCCGAGTCGTAGGTGTCGAGGTAGAGGACGCGGCCGTAACGGTCGAGCGGCTCGCCGTTCGAGGTCGTCGCGAACCCGTGGACGGGTCGGCTGCGGTACGTCAGCCGCCCGAAGAGGTGGTGCCAGCGACCGCTGTAGCTCCAGTCGAGCCAGACTTCGAGCCGCGCCACCGGCCCGCGCCAGTGGGAGAGGCGGAGCTCCCAGGCGCCGTGGCCCCGCTTCCAGGGCGCGACGCCGAAGTTGGCCTGGTGCCGCTGCCAGCGCTGGAGCGCCCAGTGCGAGCCGTCGGGTGCAGTGCACGCCGTGACGAGCCAGGGAAGCGCGGGGCCCCCGTACGAGCCGCACGCGTTCCGCATCGTCTTCCACAGGGGTCGGCCGAACCTTCCCCATCCACCCGAGTAGTCCATGCTGAAGCGGACCTGCTCCTCGGCCTCGCTCGGCAGCCGCGCGTTCACGGCTCCCCAGGCGATCACGCGCTGGCGCCGTCCGGCCCCGTGGTACGTGACGAGCGCCTTTCCGTCCCGCGACACGAGCAGCCGCTCGGTGGACGTGTTCCTCGCCACGAGCTGCGATGCCTGGGCAGGATCCGGGAGCACGGCGCCGAGAAGCGCGACGAAGACACATGCGACGAGCGCATGCGAGAGGAGCCGAGGCCTTCCCGCCGAATCCGTTCGCGCGCCGTGACCTCCCCCGTCTCCGACCCCGACCTCGAGCGCTACCTGCTGCTTCTCGCGGCCAGGCGCTCGCCGCGGACGGTCGACGCCTATCGCCGCGACCTCGCCGCTCTCGCCGCGTTCCGCGGCGGAAAGGCCGGAGACACGACGCTCGAGGAGCTCGAGCGCTGGCTCGCGGCCATGCGCGCCGAGGGTCTCGCTCCCTCGACCCTCGCGAGGCGCGTCTCCGCGGTCAGGACGTACTTCCGGCACCTCATCGTGATCGGCACGCACACGGAGAACCCCGCTGCCGCGATCAAGCTACCCCGTCGGGCGCGGCACCTCCCGAGGGCGCTCTCGCCCGCGGAGACGGAACGGCTCATCGACGCCGCCACCGGAACCACGCCCCGCACCCTACGCGACCGGGCGCTCGTCGAGCTGCTGTACGGGGCCGGGCTGCGCGTCTCGGAGGCCGTGGGTCTCGAGAAGGGCGCCGTCGACCTCGACGACAGGATCGTCCGCGTGATCGGGAAAGGGGCGAAGGAACGGCTGGTTCCACTCGGACGCCCGGCCGCGGAGGCTGCGCGCCGCTACCTCGCGCTCGGCCGTCCCCACCTCGACCGCCGGTTCCGCCCCGAGCTCTTCCTGAACGCGCGTGGAGGCCCTCTCACGCGTGCCGGCGCCTTCCTGATCCTGCGCCGGCTCGCTGAGCGGGCAGGTCTCCAGCCCGAGCGCGTCCACCCCCATCTCCTGCGCCACTCATTCGCCACCCATCTCCTCGAGGGCGGCGCCGACCTCCGGTCCGTGCAGGAGATGCTGGGACACGCCGATCTCGGCACGACGGAGCGCTACACGCACGTCTCGGACCGCCGCCGGCGCGAGGTCTACTTCCAGGCGCACCCGCACGCGCGCCGGAAGCCACGATCGGACGCGTCGACTTGAGTAACAACTCTGGAACGACAGTCGTGGTTCGTACGGCGGGCTCCCTACACTTGCCCGTCTGACGACGCCGACGAATCTGACGATCCCGCTCCGCGAGCTCTTCGGCTTCGAGGCGTTCCGGCCCGGTCAGGAGGAGGTCGTACGCGCCGCCGTCGAGGGCCGCGACACGCTGGCGCTGATGCCGACCGGGTCGGGGAAGTCGCTCACGTACCAGCTCGCCGCGATGCTCCGGCCGGAGCCGACGCTGGTCCTCTCGCCGCTCATCGCGCTGATGAAGGATCAGGTCGACAAGCTGCCGCCCGCGATCGCGCCGACCGCGACGTTCGTCAACTCGTCGCTCTCGCCGGAGGAGAGCTCGGAGCGGCTCGCAGACGTCGCCGCTGGACGGACGAGACTCGTCTACGCCGCTCCGGAGCGTCTCCGTCAGGCGAGCTTCGTCCGGATGCTGGCCGGCGTTCGCATCGGCCTCGTCGTCGTCGACGAGGTGCACTGCGTGAGCATGTGGGGCCACGACTTCCGGCCCGACTACCTCTTCATCCGGAGGGCGCTGGCCGAGCTCGGAGAGCCGACGCTGCTCGGAATGACCGCGACCGCGACACCGGAGACCGCGCTCGAGATCGGCGCGGCGCTGGGCCGACGTCCCGAGATCGTGCACACGACCGTCGTGCGCCCGAATCTCCGCTACGACGTCGAGCGGGTCGCGAACGCCGAGGGCCGGCTGCAGATCCTCGTCGAGCGACTTCGCCGCCTGACGGGCGGGTCGGCGATCGTCTACGCCCGGTCGCGCCGGTCGACCGAGGAGCTGGCGCGCGTGCTGCGCGGCCACGGATTCGGCGCCGAGCACTACCACGCGGGGCTCGACACGCACGAGCGCACGCGGGTCCAGGACGACTTCGTCTCGGGACGGACTCAGACGGTCGTTGCGACCACGGCGTTCGGGATGGGCATCGACAAGCCCGACGTGCGTCTCGTCTGCCTCGTCAACTACCCGGGCTCGCTCGAGGAGTACGTCCAGATGGTCGGGCGCGCCGGACGGGACGGCGGGCCGAGCCAGACGCTGCTGCTCGCGAGCCAGAGCGACGCGACCGCGCTCCGGAGGTTCGCGGTCTCGGACGTACCGTCGGCGTCGGAGCTCCGTGAGATCTACCGCCGCGTGCGCAACGCGCGTAACGCCGTCGATCCCGACGAGCTCGCCGCCGCCGTGCCCGAGCGCGACCCGCGCGTCCTCGTGGGGATGCTCGAGCAGGCCGGGTTGCTCCGGCGGGACTTCGACGAAGGCAGGCAGATGCGGATCGAGGTTCCGCCGGTGCCAGATGACGCGAGCACCCGCGTCGTCGAGCTGCTCGAACGTGCGGAGCTCGTGGCCGAGTCGCGGGCCGACCGCATGATCGCGTTCGCCGAGACTCGAGCCTGCCGCCACGAGCAGGTCGCCGCCCACTTCGGCGAGGGCTTCGACGGCCCGTGTGGTGCGTGCGACGTCTGCTCGCCGCTCCGCGAGACCTCGGGTGCGATCGCGGCGCCCCCTCCGCCCCTGCCGGAGGACGCCGGCGAGGCGATCGTCGACGCGGTCGCGTCGCTCCAGTGGCCGCTCGGCAGGCGGAGCCTGATCGCGACGCTCCGCGGGTCGCTGAAGGCGCCTCCGTCTGCGCGCCGGTCGCCGGCATACCGCCTGCTGGCGGGCGCAACCGACGCCGACGTCCGCCGTTGGGTACAGCTGCTCGAGCACGCCGGCGCACTCGTCGAGACGACGACTCCGGACGGCTTCCGTGTGCTACGAGTCGATCCGGCGGCGGCGGCGGCGCGGATCCGGACCGCCACCCGGGCCGACGTGGACGAGGACCTGGCCGCGCGCCTTCGCAGCTGGCGCCTCGAGCGCTCGCAGGAGGACGCGGTCCCGGCGTACGTCGTGCTCCACGACACGACCCTCCGGGAGCTGGCCGCGCTCCGTCCCCGCACGAAGGGCGAGCTCACCGGCGTCAAGGGCCTCGGCCCGGTCAAGGTCGAACGCTACGGCGACGACCTGCTCGGGGTCATCAACTCGTAGGGGTGAGACTCGCCCGAGACCTACGCGCTCGGGTCGGGCTCGTCCAGGACCTTCTGCGACTGTTCCTTCCGGAAGCGGCGCAGCCGGGATTCCATCGCCTCGTCGGAGCGCGCCAGGATCGCGGCTGCGAGCAGCGCCGCGTTGACGGCGCCCGCTCGGCCGATGGCAAGCGTCCCGACGGGGATGCCCGCAGGCATCTGGACGATCGAGAGGAGCGAGTCGAGCCCCCCGAGCTGCGTCCCCATCGGCACCCCGAGCACCGGGCGCAGCGTCTTCGCGGCGATGGCGCCCGCGAGGTGGGCCGCACCTCCCGCGGCCGCGACGATCACCTGGCAATCCCGCTCCTCGAGGTCTGCGACGTAGTCGTCCAGAGCGGCGGGGGTCCTGTGTGCGGAGAGCACGCGTACCTCGTACGGGACCTCGAGGCTCTTCAGCGTCTCGACCGCATGCTGCATCGTCTCCCAGTCGGAGGCCGAGCCCATTATCACGGCCACGGCGGGGTTCATCGGGCGGCCGCCTTCCTCTTGAGCGCAGCGTGGACGATCCGGGCCGTCTTGCGGAGGTCGGCCTCGGCCTCCTCCGACTCGGCGATCCCCTCGAGGAGCTGGATCGTGTCGCGTTGCGCCGTGCCGTTCTTCAGGCAGAGGATCGCGAGCCGGCGCACAGCTGCATTCGGATCGCGGGCGGCGAGCTCGTGCAGCAGCGGCCGGAACGAGTTGACGTCGCCGGGATGGTCGCGGGACAGCCCTTCGAGCGAGATGAGGGCCGACCCCCGGGCCGCCGGGCTCTCGTCCTCGAGCCCGCGGCGCAGGAGCTCGAGCTTCTGGCGGAAGCGGAACTGGGCGATCGCGCGGTAGCCCAGCGCCCGGATGCGGTAGTCGGGATCGCGTGCAGCCGCCTCGATCTCCTCGTCCCACTGGACCCGCAGCGTGGCCAGCGAGCGCTGGTCGCCGGCCTCCGCGAGAGCGTCCGCCTGGGCAGCCGCCTCGGCGAGGCTCACAGCGACGACAGCGATCGGGCGCCCGGGCCGACGTACCGCGCGGACGGACGGATCAAGCGGGCGGCGCGCTTCTGCTCGAGGATGTGCGCGGACCAGCCGGCGACGCGGGCGCACGCGAACATCGCGGGTGTCAGCTTCGCGGGGATCTCGGCCACGTCGAGGACGACCGCCGCCCAGTACTCGACGTTCGTGGGGAGCTCTCGCTCGGGATGACGACGCTTGAGCTCGGCGAGCGCGGCCTCCTCGAGAGCTCTCGCCGTCTCGACTCGAGGCGAGCCGAGCTCCTCGGCCGTGCGTGAGAGAAGCCGCGCGCGGGGATCCTCTGTGCGATAGATGCGATGCCCGAAGCCCATGATCCGGTCACCGCGGTCGAGGAGGTCCTTGACCCAGCGCTCCGGATCGCCCGTCGCCGCGACCTCGTCGATCATCGGGATGACGTGCGCCGGAGCGCCTCCGTGCAACGGCCCGGAGAGCGTGCCGACGGCGGCCGACATCGCTGCACCGGCGTCGGCGCCCGTCGACGCGGCGATCCGCGCCGTGAACGTCGACGCGTTCAGGCCGTGCTCCGCCGTACAGATCCAGTACGTGTCGATCGCCGTCACATGCGCGGGATCCGCCTCGCCGCGCCAGCGGAAAAGAAACTTCTCGGCCGCGGTCACGCCGCGGGCCACGACGTCGTCGGGAACGGGGTCGCTCTGGCCGTCGGCGACGCGCGCCGACCGCGCGACGATCGCCATCAGCTCCGCGGATAGTCGTGCCAGATCGTCCCGCGCCTGGCCGTCGGAGATCTGGTGGAGCTTGCCGAGACCCCACACGCCGGACAAGCGCGCCATCTCGGCCTGGGCGTCGGAGGGAGCGTTGCCGGTCAGTCGAGAAGGCTGGTAGCCCTCGGGCTCGGGCATTCCTGGTTCCAGGCTCTCGTCGACGAGCAGGCCCCAGACCTTCTCGTACGGCACGCTTCCAACGAGCTCCTCGATGTCGACACCGCGGTACCGGAGCGACCCACCTACCCGATCCGGCTCCGCGATCTCGGTCTCGACCGCAACGACGCCTTCGAGCCCCGGCGTGAAGTCCGTGGTCTCGCTCATCCAGCCCGGACGCTACCTGACTGAAAGTCTCGCGCAAGACGGGAATCCGCTCGCGCGGATGTCCCGTCGCGCGAAGATCCCTGCAGCGCGACGCTTCGCGGCCGCGGTCGCAGCGTCTCCACGCAGGTACGATCGGCCGCGCCGATGGGCCATCGCGTGACCCTCATTCCCGGGGACGGGACCGGCCCCGAGCTCACCGAGGCGACGCGACGCGTCCTCGAGGCGACCGGCGTCGGCTTCGACTGGGACGTCCGGCACGCGGGTGTCGAGGTGATGGAGGAAGCCGGAACGCCGCTTCCCGAAGAGACGCTCGACTCGGTCAAGCGGAACGGCGTCGCGCTCAAGGGCCCGATCACGACTCCGATCGGGACGGGATTCCGGTCCGTCAACGTCGCGCTGCGGCACGAGCTCGAGCTCTACGCGTGCCTTCGCCCCTGCAAGACGTACGCAGGCGTTCGCACCCGCTACGAGGGGGTCGACATCGTCGTCGTCCGCGAGAACACGGAGGACCTCTACGCGGGCATCGAGTACGAGGCGGGAAGCGACGAGGCGCGACGGGTGATCGAGACGCTGAACCGCCTCCAGCCGAAGCAGATCGCCGCCGGATCGGGGATCTCCGTCAAGCCGATGAGCGCGGAGGCGTCGGAGCGGATCATCCGCTTCGCGTTCGAGTACGCGCAGGCGAACGGGCGCCGCGAGGTCGCAGGCGTGACCAAGGCCAACATCATGAAGTTCACGGACGGGCTCTTCCTCGACGTCTTCCGGAACGTCTCGAAGGAGTACCCGGAGATCGCATCGCGCGAGGTCCTCGTCGACGCGCTCTGCATGCAGCTCGTCCAGCGCCCGGAGGAGTACGACGTGCTCGTCCTCCCGAACCTCTACGGCGACATCGTGAGCGACGTGACCGCGGGGCTCATCGGGGGCCTGGGGGTCGCCCCGGGCGCGAACATCGGTTCCCACGCGGCCGTCTTCGAAGCCACGCACGGATCGGCGCCGAAGTACAAGGGGCTCGACAAGGTCAACCCGACCGCGATGATCCTCTCCGGGAAGCTCATGCTCGAGCATCTGGACGAGCGGGACGCCGCCGTCCGCCTCGAACGCGCCGTCGCGGCCGTGATCGCCGAGGGCGAGCGCGTCACCTACGACCTCAAGCCCACACGCGACGACCCGGCGGCGGTCGGTACCTCCGAATACGCTGATGCGATCATCGAGAAACTGGGAGGACGTTGAGATGGAAGGGGCGACGGTGGCCGCGGAGCGGACGCCCGTGGGGATGTTCGAGCGGTCGGCGTCCGCGCGGCCGGAGTGCGATCGGGCGCCGGGACGAGCGTGAGACACAAGGTCACCGTCGTCGGCGCCGGCTTGACCGGGCGGACGATCGCCCAGGAGGTCGCGCGCCGCGACTACGCGGACGTCGTCCTCGTCGACATCGTCGAGAACATGCCGCAGGGGCTCGCGCTCGATCTGAACGAGGCCGGCCCCGTGCTCGGGTACGAGCCGACGATCGTCGGGTCGAACTCATACGAGGAGACGGCCCGGTCGGACATCGTCGCGATCACGGCCGGCGTCCCGCGCAAGCCTGGTATGAGCCGCGACGATCTCGTGACGACGAACGAGAAGATCGTCGGCTCGGTCACAGAGCGGGCGCTCGGGCACTCGCCCGACGCGATCGTGATCGTCCTCTCGAACCCCCTCGACGCGATGTGCCACGTCGTCCACGGCGTCTCCGGGCTGCCGAAGGAACGCGTCTTCGGTCAGGCGGGAATCCTCGACACCGCACGCTTCCGGACGTTCATCGCGTGGGAGACCGGCGCCTCGGCCAAGGACGTGAACGCGCTCGTCCTCGGCGGGCACGGCGACCAGATGGTTCCGGTGGTCTCCGCAACCACGGTGGGCGGAGTCCCACTGACGAAGCTCCTGCCGCGTGAGCGGATCGAGGCGATGGTCGAGCGGACCCGCAAAGGCGGAGGCGAGGTCGTGGAGCTTCTCGGCACGTCCGCCTGGTACGCACCCGCGGCCGCGGTTACCGAGATGGTCGAGGCCGTCCTCCTCGACCAGAAGCGCGTCCTCCCCTGCACGGCGTACCTCGAGGGCGAGTACGGGATCGACGGCCTCTACATGGGCGTGCCGGTGAAGCTCGGCGCGGGAGGGATCGAGGAGATCGTGGAGCTCGAGCTCTCGGCCGAGGAGACGGCCTGGCTGGAGTCGTCGGCCGCGGCGGTCCGGGACGTGGTCGGCGTCCTCTCGGCGTAGATGGACCTCCACCTCGACGGGCGCACCGCGATCGTGTGCGGGGCGTCGGCCGGAATCGGGCTCGGCGTCGCGGAGGCGCTCGCCGACGAGGGCACGAACGTCGTCATGTTCGCCCGCGGTCCGGAGCGGCTCGAGCGGGAGGCCGAGCGGCTCGGCGGAGTCGCCGTCGCGGGTGACGTGACGAGCGCGAGCGACGTCGCTCGGCTCGTCCAGACGGCGGTGGACGGGTTCGGCGGGATCGACATCCTCGTCAACAACTCAGGTGGCCCGCCGCGGACGACCGCCGTGGAGTTGGACGAGGAGCAGGTCGAGGCAGCGGTCCGCCTCTTGCTCGTGTCGGTCGTCCGCCTCACCGGGCTCTGCCTCCCGTCGCTCGACAAGAGCGGCTGCGGCCGCATCGTCAACATCACCTCGAGCACGGTGAAGGAGCCCACCGACAACCTCGCCCTGTCGAACGCGGTACGGCCCGGCGTGATCGGCTGGGCGAAGTCGCTCTCACGCGAGCTCGGGCCGAAGGGGATCACGGTGAACTCGATCGCGCCCGGACGAATCGACACCGACCGCCTTCGGGAGGTGTACCCGGACGGCCCGACCGAGACCGATCTGCAGGCGATCCCGCTCCGGCGGCTCGGGACCCCGCGAGAGATCGGAGACGTCGTTGCATTCCTCTGCTCCGACCGGGCCGCATACGTCACGGGCACGGTGGTCCCGGTGGACGGCGGCCTCGTCCGCGGGCTTCTCTGAGTGAAGCGCTCCGCCGGCATCGCGGTCGCACTCGGGCTCGTCGGCCTCGTGACGGCGTTCACGCTCTGGGTCCTGCCGGCCGACGAGTTCATCTTCACCCCCGGACACGCCAACCCGCTCGCGGAGCACGTCCAGGTCGAAGGGGCACGACCCGTGGACCGGGGCGACGTGTACTACGTGGACGTCTTCGTCCGGCGGACGTCGCGGCTCGAGGAGCTCTTCCCGTTCCTCCGGCCCGACGGCTCCACCGTCGTGCCCGAGCACGCGGTGCTCCCTCCGGGGACGTCGGAGGTCGAGCGCGATCGCCAGACCGAGGCCGAGATGGAGCGATCGGAGGTCGTGGCGTCCGCCGTCGCTCTCCGTGCGCTCGGATACGACGTCCGTGCGAGCCCGGAAGGCGCGCTCGTGATCGGCGTCGCACCCGACGTGCCGGCTGCCGCGACGCTCGCTGCAGGCGATGTGATCGTCGCCGTCGACGGCACGCCCGTGCGCACGCCCGCCGAGCTGCGCCGCGAGATCGGCCGTCGCGACCCGGGCGAGGACGTCGAGCTGGGTCTACGTCGTGGCGACGGGACGGAGACCGTCACGGTGCGAACCGTCCCGAATCCGACCGACCCGAGCCGGCCGATCGTCGGGATCAGGGTCGACCAGGAGGCGGACATCGAGGTCCCGATCGACGTCGACATCGACCTCGGGAGCGTGGGCGGCCCCTCGGCCGGGCTGCCCTTCGCGCTCGAGATCGCGCGCATGCTCGGGCGCGACGTCACTCGCGGCTGCGAGATCGCGGCGACAGGCGAGCTCGCTCTCGACGGCACGGTTCTCTCGGTCGGCGGGCTGAAGCAGAAGACGATCGCCGCGCGCGGGACGGATGTGGATCTCTTCCTCGTGCCCGCCGGCGCGAACGCCGAGGATGCTCGTGAGAATGCGGGAGACCTCGAGATCGTCCCTGTGGAGAGTTTTCAACAGGCGTTGCGACACCTGACAACGTCAGCGCGAAAGTGTTAGTTTTGCAGGGTTTTTGACCGATCTGAGAACACGCGCAAATTGCGGTGAATTTGTCCGCGGGGGGGTTGTCGGATCGAGACCGCCCCGACAGAATGCGGGCTGGTCGTTAGAGGGGCGGCCCTCCCGAAATATGGCGAAGACACCTTCAACCGCCACCTGCGACGACTGTTACTTCCGGCGAGCGGGGCTGTGTGCACTCCCGGGGAACGTCACGTGCCCGACGTACCGTGCGGCTGCAGCCGGCGTGCTGTCACCGCCGAAGCAGCCGCAGCTCGTGCCGCGGCCGCCGCGGCACATCGCCGTCGGCCACGCGGCGTAGGATTCACGGCGTGGAGACGCAGGGTCCGGCCTCGGCACCCGAGAAGCGGGACACGCCCTGGACGCTCATCGTCGTCGGCGTGCTCGTCCTCTACGCCGTCGTCATCGCGTTGCTGAACAGCGAGAGGGTCGAGGTCGACTTCCTCTTCTTCTCGACCAATACCCGACTCCTCTTCCTCGTCTTCCTCTGCGTCGGAATCGGCTTCGTCGGCGGGTACCTCTTCCACCGCTCGAGGATGCAGCGGGCGCACGACGAGCCGTAGCGCCTTCGCCTACACGAACGACGCCAGGCGCTCGACGCCCTCGGTGATCCGCGCGGGTGTCTCGTAGCTGAACGCGAGTCGGGCGAACGAGGCGCCGAGACCCGACGCGCGCGGGAAGAAGTCCTCGCCGCGCACGACTCCCACTCCGTCCTCTGCCGCCCGCGCTGCGAGCGCCGACCCGTTGCCGCCGTCGCCGAGGTCGAGCCAGACGAAGTACCCGCCCCGGGGACGGCTCCACGATGCGCCGTCGCGCAGACAGGTCTCCAGCGCTGCGAGCATCGCGTCCCGGCGTGCGCGCAGCTCGGCCCGGACACGCTCGAGGTTCGGCTCGAACCGTCCGCGCTCGATGAACTCCGCGATCGTCGCCTGCGTCAGGAACGGTGGGGCGATGTAGGAC
>JBOHBD010000302.1:0-8628 GCA_050698195.1 Gaiellaceae bacterium | reverse complement strand
GGCGTAGGCCTGCGTCTGGGCGAGCGCGCCCGTGCGCACGATCTGGAGCGGGTTTCCGACCGGGTCGAGGGTGGAGACGAAGCTCGAAAGGGTGGACGTCCCCTTCTTGCTCTCGACCTGGGTCAGGCGACCGGCGCGGTCGTAGGCGCGCGTCTCGAGGTAGCCGTTGCCGGAGGGCAGCGTCGTCTGGGTGAGGTTTGAGGCGGCGTCGTAGCCGTAGGAGGTCGTCTGCCCGCCGCTTGCGACGCTCGCGAGGCGGTTGTCGAGGTCGTAGGTGTAGTCGGTGACGACGCTCCCCGGGTAGGTGCGCTTGCTGACGTTCCCGGCCAGGTCGTACAGGTAGGAGAAGGTGTCGGCACCGCGGGCGACGGACGCCAGGCGGTTGACCGGATCGTAGGTGCGCGTCTCGGTGCCCGAGCCGTCGCTCATCGAGAGGCGGCTTCCGACCGCGTCGTGGGCGAAGGTCACGTCCGGGGTCGCATCCGAGTAGTCGATCGCGGTCAGGCGCCCCGCTCGGTCGTAGGCGTACGCAGTCGTCCCGTCTCCTGCGGTCGGGGTCGCGTTCCCGTTGGCGTCGGTCGTCGAGGAGACGTTCCCCGCCGGGTCGTAGGCGCTCGTCCAGATCTGACCGATCGGGGAGGTGACCTTCACGCGCCGGTTGTCCAGGTCGTACTCGTAGCTCATGCTGTTGTCGCGGGCGTCCTTGCGCGAGAGCAGGTTGCCGGCGAGGTCGTAGCCGTAGGTCGTCACCCCCAGGTCGGGGGCGGTGACGGTCTTCAGGCGGTTGACGGCGTCATAGGTATAGGCGGTCGTGTGCAGGTTGGCGTCGCGCACCGAGAGCGTGTTCCCGACCCCGTCGTACGTCCACACGGTCTGGTTGCCGAGCGGGTCGCTCGCGCTCGTCCGCCGGTTGGCGCGGTCGTAGCCGTAGGTCGTCTTGAACAGGTTAGGGTCGGCGCCCTGAACGTTCCCGCGCGGCTCGACGTCCTCGATCAGGTTCCCGTTACGGTCGTAGGCGTAGGTCGTCTTTCCGCCCGCGGGCTTGGTCACGCTCTGCAGGCGATTCGCGCCGTCGTAGGCGAAGGTGGTCGTGTTGTCGCGCGGGTCCTTCTCGGTCAGCTTGTTGCCCGCGTTGTCGTAGGTGTTGGTCGTGACACCCGTGTCAGGCGCGGTGACCGTCTCGAGCCGGTTCTTGCCGTCGTAGGTGTAGGTCGTCGTCTTCAGGTTCGCGTCCTCGAGCGTGAGCTCGTTTCCGACCGCGTCGTAGGTGTGGGTGGTGACGTTGTTCAAAGGGTCGGTCTCGGTGAGCAGGCGTCCGGCGGCGTCGTAGGTGAAGAGGGTGTCGAAGTCGTCGGGGTTCGCGCCTTGGACGTTCCCCCGCGGCTCGACCTGCCGTATGAGGTTCCCGTTCGCGTCGTAGAAGTAGGTCGTCTTCGCCCCCGCCGCGGTCGTCGTGCTCGCGAGGCGGTTGGCGGAGTCGTACGTGTAGGTCGTCGCGTGGGTGAGAGGGTCGGTCTCGGTCAGCTTGTTGCCGACCGAGTCGTAGCTGTACGAGGTGACGCCCGTATCCGGTGCCGTGACGCTCAGGAGCCGATTCGCGTCGTCGTACGTGTGGGTGGTCGTCTTCTCGTTCGCGTCGGTGACCGTGCGCTCGTTGCCGGCGTCGTCGTAGGTATGCGTGGTCGTGTTCCCGAGCGGGTCGGACTCGGTCAGCACGTGCCCGGCCCCGTTGTACGTCCAGGTCCAGGTGAAGTCGGCCGGAGTGCAGCCGGCGCAGTTCCCCTTCGGGTCGACGCGCGTCAAGACACGTCCCGCGCCGTCGTAGGTGTAAGTCGTCTCGTTCCCGAGCGGGTCGGTCACGGACTGGAGGTAGCCGGTCGCGGGGAAGTAGCTGTAGGTCGTCGTCTTCTGGTTGCCGTCGGTGAAGGTGAGCACGCGCCCGGCGGTGTCGTACGTGTAGGAGCCGACCTGCGTCCCGTCTTGGGTGACGGTCTCGATGTTGCCGGAGGCGGTGTATGTGTAGCTCGTCACCTTGCTGCGGGCGTCGGTGATCTGAGTCGGGTCGTTGCGCACGTTGTAGACGAAGGTCTTCTGCACGCTCGCGAGTGAGGGCGGCGCCGTCGCCTGCAGCAGGTTTCCCGCCGCGTCGTAGGTCATGGTCGTGGCCTCGTTTAGCGGCGACTCGACCGAGGTCGTGTTCAGGTCGGCGTCGTGCCCGAGCTCGGTGACCTCGTTCAGGGGGTCGGTCTGGGAGACGAGGACGTTCGCGGCGTAGTCGTCCTTCCACAGGTTCTGGTTCGCGTCCGTGACGGTCGTGACTTGGGTCGTCGCATCCCAAGCGAAGGTCGTCAGCTTCTGGAGTGCGTCCCGCTGCTCGACGACCCGTCCGTCCGGGCCGTACACGTTCGTCACCTGCGCGTGGTTCAAGGGATCGATGATCTTCTCGAGGCGTCCGCCCGCGTCGTACGTGTACGTCCACGGTTTTCCGCGGACGTCCGTGAGCAAGGTGAGACGCCCAGAGGTGTAGCCGTAGCCGACGCTGCGCCCGTCCTGGGTCGAGACCGAGCTCACGAGGTTAGAGGCGTTGTAGGCGACGGTCGCCTGCCTCCCGGCGGCGTCGGTGATCGTCTGCAGCCGTCCCTGCCCATCGTAGGCGAGGGTAACGCCCTGGTCGTTTCGGTCCTTCATCGAGGTGAGACTGCCCTGCGTGTCGAAGAGATAGGTGACCTGGTCGGTGCGGACGAGCTTGTAACCACCGGCGACAGAGCTCAGGGTCGAGAGCGAGCCTGCCGCCCCTACGAAGGAGCCGTCTCCCTGCTTCGTGTAGTAGACCTGCTGCCCCTCGTCCCCGTGCAGGATCACGTCGCCGTTTCCCTGGATCAGGAGCGAGGTCGCGTACGAGTCCGTCCAGCCCGGCCCGAGCCGGCCGACCGTGGGATCCTCCGACGTGTAGCTCCGGCTCCAGGCGAAGGAGACGCCCGTCCCCGGCGTCTGCAGATCCTCGACCTGGGCGATGAAGGCTCCCGTCAGCGTGTTCACCGGGTCGGAGAGGCAGCGGCTGGTCGCGATGGCGTTCATGCCCCTGCCGCCGCAGATACCTCGCGACTGCTCCAGGGGCACTGTGACCGCGGCGGGGCATGCTCATTCCCGTTCCGACCCTGCCCGCGACGCCCAGGACAGGGCTGCCGACATAACTCCCGGGATGCAGGCCCTGTGCGTCCGCCGCGGGCTGCGAGGCCAGTGTCTCGTCGAGCCGCCACATCGACACGGGAGCAGGCGAAGGGGGTGTTGCCGGATCGGTGTAGTGCGCTTGGATCTCGCTGGCGGAGAGCACGCGCTGGTAGAGCGCGGCGTGGTCGTAGGAGAAGCCCGTGGGCGTAAGTAGGCCGAAGCACGCTCCCCCGATCTTCAGCGGCTGGGTGGACGGGAAACCAGCGCCGGATCCCGAGGCGACCTGGTTGCCGTTCAGGTAGAGCCGCATCGTGTTGGCGTTTGCGGTGGCGACGACCTGGTTCCAAACGCCGCTTGTCAATGAGGTCGCCGTGGTCTTTGCCCAGCCCTGGGAACCGGTCCCGTCCCCGGTTTGGAAGATGAGACCACCGCTCCTATCGGTAGCCAGCAGCCAGCCTGTGGAGGGGTACAGGGTGTTGCATGCGATCGCTTGATACAGGGGATAGCTGGCTGCGGGCTTGACCCAGATCTCGAATGAGAAGCTGCCGCTGTAATCGAAATCCGGCGAGTTGGGCACGCTCATATAGGAGTCCGTGCTGCTCGGCTCGAGCGGCGCCTGTGGCTGTGGTCCGCTCGCGCCGGTCGCTCCCGTCTGGGCCTGCCTGCTCGTCACATCCCGAGCGCCGGATTGAGCGGTCGCGCCTCGGCACCCGACATGACCGCAGCGATGAGCACAACCACCGATCCGAACGCAGACAGCGGCCGCAGCTTCCGCCCGGTCCCTACGCCCGACACAACACCGCGCATTGTTCGTTACTCCGGTTCGACGGCAGAGAACCGAGATGAGACTCTCACGGCCTTCCACCGAAGTCAACGTCCGGAACGGGGCATGTCCCCGGAACCGCATGAACACCATCTGGAACGCCATGACAGTCGGCGGCACCTATCGGCTCGCCTCAGGGGCGAGCGCGAGGCCCCAGGTGAACGGCCGGGCTTTCCGGCTTCTCGCTCTGCGACCGTTAGGGCGCTACCGCTTCGATCCAGTCCAGGCGCTCCGCGCAAAGTGCTGCAGCGTCGGCGGGTTCGACGGTTCGCAACGCTTCCGGTGTGTCGCGCGTGAGCGCGACTGGCCCGAGCGCGAACTGCTCGCCATTGCTACCCGGGTGGAGCACAGCGCGCTCGATCTCGAGCGCGACCGTGTGAGCGCCGCGGTCGAGTCGCGTGACGCCGAGACGCATCCACATTGCGGTCGCGTTGAGGTGGTCGCGGATCGTCCCGACCGGTTGGCCGTCCACCAGCACGCGCAGGCGTCCGCGGACCGAGCCACCGACCCATACTGCATAGCGACCCGCAGTAGGCAGCACGAGCGAGATCCCGACGCTGCCCTCTTGCCCGGGGACGATCTGTCCGAGCGTGCCCGCGGCCGGCGCCCACCCGACCGGGAGCCGCCCCTCGATCCCTGCGACGATCGGCGTTGGCACCCGCGACGCGACAAGGTAGCCGCCCGCCCGCGTCGCGGTGCTGGCCAGCGCCTGTACATCGGCGCACCCAGCCCGGGCGAGCGGGTCGAGCGGTGTGCCGAGTGGTAGCCGATCCAGCACCCGGTGGGTGTCCTGGCGTGTCCACACCTCGTACCAGGCGCCGCGGTAGGACAGCTGATACGCCGCTGACGGCCTGCTTGCGACAGGGGAGCGGCGGAGGACGAGCGTTCGGTAGACGAGCACATCGGTGGGCCGGAACTCGTCGATGTCGGCGTACTCACCCTTGGCGAGTGGGCGCCCGGTGCGCAGCGCTATCGGGCGCCGTCGCAGCTCGGAGGCGCCTTCGGGGTCCAGCCGGCGCAGGAAGTGACGCACGGCGTAGGGCTGGTACTCCGTCATCAGCGCCGGGCCCTGCCCCGCAAACAGCGTGTCGATTCGCTCGAGCTCGGCCAGCTGGGCGTGGGGGGCGAGCGACACCGCTCGGTAGGCGAGCACGTTCGAGCCGACGACCCCGGCAACGAGCGCCGCCGCGAGCACCGCTCCGAACGTGATTCCACGGCGTGACCGAAGGAGCGCGGCGCAGCCGAGCGCGGCGGTGAACAGCAGCATCGGCGAGGCAATCGCAAGCGCCTTCCCCGCGAGCCAGGGGGAACCAAACGCGACCACGAGCGCGGTCGCTGCCGCCGCCGAAGCGACTAGGGCAAGCACAGTGAACGCACGCCGCCTCATCGCTGCGACGAGACCGAGCCCGACCGCCGCCGCCACCAAGACGATCAGGGCCCAGGTCGCCCAGCGGGCCTGCGGGTCGAAGCGAAAGTCACCCGTGGGCCAGACGCCAAGGACCTGGCGCAGGCGGAGCGGACGCGCAAGATTGCCCAACTCGCCACCGGAGCGGAACACGCTTACGTTCTCGGCGCGCAGGAACGTGGACGCGGCGACGATCGTCGGGAGCGAGAGCACAACGGTCTTCAACCCGAGCGTCACAGCCACGCGCGCGCGTGCACCCCCTACTCCGCCGAGCCCTATCAGCGCAAGCGGCGCGAGCCAGAGCGCCCCGCCCACGCTGAGCACGCTGAGGAACGCGGCCCAGGCGACCGCCGGCAGCAGCGCCTGGCGGCCACCGGCACGCAGGGCGTATGGGGTCGTCGCGGCACCAAGTGCGAGCAATCCAGCCGCCACGACCTCCTTCGAGCCACCCCAAAGGGCGTACCCATACAGAAGCGCCGCCTGGGCAGCGAGCACCGCGACGCAAGCGCGCAGCAGCCGCGGGAGCTGAAGGGGGGCCGACAGCGCGTACAAGGTCATCGCAAGCAGCGCCGCGGCGACCGCGGTAAACGGCTGCCACAGCCAGGCGGGATCGGTACCAACGAGCTTTGCGCCGACACCGAGCGGGGTCAGTGCTCCGAGCGGATAGCCGTTCTCGAGGTTCACGGCAAGCGTCGCCTCGTACGACGAGGGGGCGAGCCCCGTCAGGTCACGGCCGTGCTCGAGCGCCCGATCGATCAGCGCCAGAAAGGTCGCCGTGTCGTCCAGCTTCACATAGCCGGCGAACGTCGGCTCGCCGGAGAAGATCACCGGTGATCCGAACACCAGGAACGTAACCGCCGCGACGGCGAGCACTGTCCTCGCCTCCGCGCCAGGCCACCGTGGCCGCGCCAGCACCAGCCCGACCGCCGCGAGCGCGACAACTACGGGCACCGTCCACGCCGCGGTCTCCGACCAGGCAGTGGTGAAGCCGGACACGACGACGATCACTGCGAACCCAGCGGAGAGCAGCAGAGGGAACGGCAGTGCCGCCCTCGCCGCCCGCCCGAGCAGAAGACCGCATCCGAGGCACACGGCCCCGAACACCAGCGGGAAGAGACCCCAGCTAACGAGCAGCCGCGACCCCTAGGCCGACGAGCCTCACCCAGTCACCCGCGACAACAAGAGACGGCCGATGGGCCCCGGGCACTCGCGGCTCACCGAGGGAGAATGCCACGGCAGGAGTGCCTAGACTCGACGGTCATCGAGATGTGCCGACACTCTCGGCCTATCTCGGTGACCGTTCGATCTACCCGCATCATTTGCCGCGTGATCAGGCGCCGGGTGATCGTGCACGGGTTCGTGCAGGGGGTCTTCTTCCGCGACACCGTGCGCCGGAGGGCCGACGCGGCGGCCGTCTCGGGGTGGGTACGAAACAACCGCGACGGCACCGTCGAGGCGCTGTTCGAAGGCGACCCCGGAGAGGTCGAGCGCCTCGTGGCCTTCTGCCGCGAGGGGCCGCGGGGCGCACGCGTGGACCGCGTCGAGGTCTTCGCCGAGGAGCCTCAGGTGCTCGACGGCTTTCGGATCGTCTAGCTACCAGCGCTCCCAGCGAACGACCTCGTCCGGCGCGCGGCGCGACTGCGTCCGCCGGCTCGTGACCGCGCTCCAGCCGGGGTCGGGAGCCGCGGCGCCGATCGTCACGAGCGCGACGAGCGTCACCTCCTGCGGGATGCCGAACGAGTCCCGGAGCGCCGCGGCCGCGTCGTGGGGCACACCCGAGACCCCGGCCGCGAGACCTTCGTCGATCGCGGCGAGCAGGAGCAGCATCAGCGCGGCGCCGGCGTCGACGAACCAGTACGGGACGGGCCACTCGATCTCCTCGCCGTCCTGGAGCTTGTCCGCCTTCCGGTAGCGATCGTGGTAGTCGCCCTCGCGCGTGCAGACGAGCACGTGCACGGGAGCGCTCTCGAGCCACGGCTCGCGTTCGTCGGGAGCCGTCCAACCCGCCTCGGCGAAGGTGCGCGCGATCTCGGCCCGGCCCGCCTCCTCCGTGACGACGAGCAGGCGCTGCCCCTGGCTGTAGCCGGCGCTCGGTGCCCGCCGGACCGTCGCCATGATCCGCTGTGCGACCTCGAGCGGGACACGCTCGAGGCGGTAGTGCCGCACCATGCGACGGCGCGGCAGGAGCTCCCGGAACTCCACCGCTACGCGGTCACGTCGTCGAAGTCGTCGTCGCCGAGCTCGTCCGGATCGACGTCCTCCTGGCTCTCGAGGTCGGTCTCGACGCTCTCCTTCTCCTCCCAGTCGTCCTCGCCGCCGAAGCCTTCGTCTTCCCACGGATCGCCGGGCGACGAGAGCATCGGGGCGGACTCTATTCCCACTCGATCGTCGCAGGCGGCTTCGAGGAGATGTCGTAGACGACGCGGTTGACCCCGGGAATCTCGTTGATGATCCGGCTCGAGACGGCCTCGAGCAGCTCGTAGGGCAGGCGCGCCCAGTCGGCCGTCATCGCGTCCTCCGACGTCACGGCGCGGATGACGACCGGGTACGCGTAGGTGCGCTCGTCACCCTGCACGCCGACCGAGCGGATCGCCGGGAGCACGGCGAAGCTCTGCCAGAGGTCGCGGTAGAGGTCGGCGCGGCGGATCTCCTCGAGCAGGATCGCGAGCCGCTCCGCGGTCACCTCGCCGACGATCCGGATCGCGAGGCCCGGCCCCGGGAAGGGCTGCCGCCAGACCATCCGCTCCGGCAGTCCGAGCTCCTCGCCGACGCGGCGCACCTCGTCCTTGAAGAGCAGCCGCAGCGGCTCGACGAGCTCCATCCTCATGTCGGCCGGGAGGCCGCCGACGTTGTGGTGGGACTTGATCTTCGCGGCGACTCCGTCTTCGGCCCCGCCCGATTCGATCACGTCGGAGTAGAGCGTCCCCTGGACGAGATGGCGGATGTCGCCGAGCTTCGCCGCCTCCTCCTCGAAGACGCGGATGAACTCCTCGCCGACGATCGCCCGCTTCTCCTCGGGGTCGGAGATCCCGGCGAGTCGCGTGAGGAAGCGTTCCTGCGCCTGCACGTGGACGAGCGGCACGCCGAAGCTGCCCGCGAAGGTCTCCACGACCTGCTCCGCCTCGTTCTCGCGGAGCAATCCGTGGTCGACGAAGACGCCCGTGAGCTGATCGCCCACCGCCTTGTGGGCGAGCAGCGCCGCGACCGCCGAGTCGACGCCGCCGGAGAG
>JBOHBD010000301.1:0-3110 GCA_050698195.1 Gaiellaceae bacterium | reverse complement strand
GGGTCAGACCCGGCCACTAGGGTCGCCGCCCGTGATCCTGTCCGACCGCACGATCCGCGAACAGCTGAAGGCGGGCCGCATCGCCATCGACCGGCTCGACGAGTCCGCCATCCAGCCGTCGTCGGTGGACCTCCACACCGACCGGCTGTTCCGGGTCTTCCGGAACGACACGACCCCGTACATCGACCCCAAGGCCGCCCAAGAGGACCTGACCGAGCTGGTCGAGGTGGCCGACGGCAAGGCGTTCATCCTCCATCCTGGAGAGTTCGTCCTCGGCTCGACCCATGAAAGGGTCGCCCTCCCCGACGACCTTGTGGCCCGGCTGGAAGGCAAGTCGAGCCTCGGTCGCCTCGGACTCCTCATTCACAGCACCGCGGGATTTGTTGATGCGGGTTGGGACGGGCACCTCACGCTCGAGCTGTCGAACGTGGCGAACCTGCCGATCACGATCTACCCGGGGATGAAGATCGGCCAGATCTCGTTCGTGCAGCTCTCCGAGCCCGCCGAGCGGCCGTACGGCTCGGCAGGGATCGGCTCGAAGTACCAGGGACAGCGCGGCCCGACTCCCAGCCGCTACTGGCAGAACTTCCCGGAGGGCGACTAACTCCCAGTCTCGTGATCCCGGAGGCGGTGAGGAGCACGTCCTGCGCCAGCATCCGCATGTCCGGCGCCCGGGACAGGCGGAGCAGGACCTCGAAGTCGTTGAGCGTGAGGTCGTGCTCGGCACTCAGCTGCACGTTCAGGCCCCGTGTCGAAGCCGTATGCGCGCGGAGCAGGACGACGAAAGCCCCGACGCCAAGCTGTTGATGCAGGACCTGCGCAAGGTGCTCGGAATCTCGGGCGCGCGGTCATCGCAGGCGAGCTTCCCGTCTCGCGGGCCAGCCAGGTCTTCGACGGGTCGGGACGCCTTGCCGATCCCTTCGTCGCCGAGCGGCTCCGCGGGCACGTCGCGGCGCTCGCTGGGCAGGCCGTCCCACTCGCCGTCGTCCGTCCGAGAACGACGAAGGGCCGCCTCAGCGGCCCTTCGTCTCTCACTACGGTGACCAGCGTTGGATTAGTAGAGGCGCTTCCTGCACAAACCCTCGAAACGGCGGGTCGTGCGGCGCGATTCGCGAGCCCCCTACGCTGGCTAGGCGCTTCCCGGTGGTCCCGGGGGCACGCCTCTACCCGCTGGTACCTCCGCTGCCCGTACAGTCGTCGCTCAAGCCGGACCACCTCCTTTCCGCGGTACCGTCAGCATACGCACTTCAAGCGGATGGAGGGCGCTTCAAGACGTTCTCGACGATCTCCACCGCCGCACCGAGCGTGGCGAGCTCCGACGCCGGCAGCTCGCCGAGCAGGCGGACGAGCTCGGAGATGCGGCGCTCTCGCCCCTGCTCGAGGATCCGGCGGCCCTTTGCCGTCGGCCGGACGAGCACCAGGCGACCGTCCTGCTCGTCCGCGTCGCGCAACGCGAGACCGTCGCGTTCGAGCCCTCGAACGAGCCTGCTCATCGTCGGTGCCGAGACCTGCTCTGCGCGCGCCAGCTGGCCAAGGGTGCTCGGGCCTCCGAAGACGAGCACGGAGAGCGCCGAGAGTCGGGCGGCAGACCTCGGAGGAGACGATGACGACACCCATCGCGAACATCGGCCAGATCGCCATCAACATCCACGACCTGCCGCGCGCGGTCGCCTTCTACCGCGATGCGCTCGGGCTCGAGTTCCTCTTCGACGCCGGGCCCCTTGCGTTCCTCCGGTGCGGCGAGGTGCGACTCATGCTCTCGGTCGCCGAGAGCCCGGAGCTCGACCACCCGAGCTCGATCATCTACTTCCGCGTCGACGACATCGACGCCGCCCGGGGCGAGCTCGCCGACAGAGGCGTGCCGTTCGACGACGAGCCACACCTGATCGCGGAGATGCCCGACCACGACCTCTGGATGACGTTCTTCCGCGACCCTGACCGTAACCTGCACGGTCTGATGTGCGAGGTCAGGAAGTAGGAGACTCGCCGAGCACGACCGTGAGCTCGAGCCCGCGGTCGAGCGTGACCGTGACGCTCGAGAGCGCGGGATCCGCCTGTCGCGCGGCGGAGTAGGCCGCGAGCGCGTCGGAATGCGAGACGACGTTGTCGGCGACGACGAGCGCACCCGGCTCGAGCAGGGGGCGGGCCAACGCGAACAAATCCTCGTAGTCCTCCTTCTCCGCGTCGAGGAATACGAGGTCGAAGACGTCCTGGGTCTCGCGGAGCGTCGCAAGCGCGTCTCCCTCGACGAGCTCGGCCCACTCCTCGAGCCCGGCGCCGGCGACGTTGGTCCTCCAGGCGGCGCACTTCTCGGGATCGTGCTCGATGGAGACGAGCCGACCTCCGAGCACCCGCGCCCCGGCGGCGAGCCAGATGGACGAGTAGCCGCGAGAGCCGCCGATCTCGAGCACCTCGATCCCTGCCTGCGACGCCGCGAGCGCGAACAGGAACCGGCCGGTCGTGGGAGCGACCTGCCGGGAGCGGCCCTCGGCCGGCACGCCCGCGTCGCGTTCCGCCCGGTCCTCCTCCTCGAGCCGCCCGAGCACGGTGAGCACACGCTCGTCCAGCACGTCCGCTACTCCGGCCCCACGTCGACGACGATCATCCCGTCCCGGACCGACACCGGAAAGGTCGGGACCGCCTGGAAGGCGGGCAGCGACATCGGGATCCCCGTCTGGAGATCGAACCGCGAGCCGTGTCGCGGGCAGACGACCATGCAAAGGTCGGGCTCCCACTCGCCTTCGCACAGCGGTCCGTCGTCGTGCGAGCAGCGATCCTCGATCGCGTAGAGCTTCCCGCCGCAGTTGTAGACGCCGACCGTGCGCCCGTCCACCGGAACGAGCCGCATGGTTCCGGGGGGCAACTCGTCGACTGCGGCGACCTCGATCTCCGCCATCAGATGACCGACGCACTGACCTCGCGCGTCCGGTTGTTCGTGGCACCGGTCATCTACTCGAGCACCAGATCGCGCGCGGAGGTGCCCCACTCCTCGGGAAGCGGCGTTCCCTTCGCCTTGTGGAGCGCCAGCTTGAGGACGCCGAGCCCGAGGATCGCGCACTTGAGGCGCACGGGAGTCAACGGAATCCCGAGCTCTCCGAGCAGCTCCTCCT
>JBOHBD010000300.1:0-6517 GCA_050698195.1 Gaiellaceae bacterium | reverse complement strand
ACCGCACCTTCCGGATCAGGTTCGCGTTCTCGAGCAGGCTCCGCGACGACCCCTGCACACCGGTGGAGAAGAACACCCACGCCGGAAGCCCGCAGAGGAGGAAGAGCCAGTAGTCGCCGCTGCCGACCTCCGCGACCCGCCAGAGGAGCGAGAACACGAGCAGGTACACCGCCATCAGGACGAGCGGGTGCAGGAGCGACCAGGCGAGCCCGAGGACGGAGCCCCGGTACTTCGCGCGCAGGTCGCGGCGGAAGAGGCTCGCGAAGAGCTCGCGATACCTGATTACGTCGGCGTAAACGGTTATGGAGGAGGAGTGTAGGCCGACGGGGTGCTCGATTACGCTTTCGTGGTTGTGGATGCGATCGTCGCGATCGCCGCGTTCCCTGTCAGCATCGCGGTTCTCTGGGTCCTCCTCCGCTCGCCGATCGGCGAGCGTCTGGTCGCGCACCCGAGCGGCGAGCGCTGGCACGAGCGAGCGACGCCGACCTTCGGCGGCGCCGGCATCTTCTGCGGCTTCGCCGCGGCAGTCGGCCTCGCGCTCGCGAGCGGCACGGTCGAGTGGAGCGGCGAGCTCGGGGGCATCCTCGCCGGGTCGGCGCTCCTCTTCGCGACAGGGCTGCTCGACGACTTCCGCCACCTGAGCCCGGTGACGAAGCTCGCGGTCCAGATCGGGGCAGCCGTGATCGTGCTGGCGAGCGGGCTCCAGGTCGAGATCGTCGAGAACGACGTCCTCGCCTGGGGGATCGGGATGCTCTGGCTGGTCGGGATCACGAACGCCTTCAACCTGCTCGACAACATGGACGGCCTCGCGGCGACGCTCGCCGCGATCGCCTGCGCGTACTTCGCCGTCGACGCCGTCACCGAGCACGAGAACGAGACCGTGCTCGTGCTGTCCCTGTCGCTCGGGCTCGCCTGCGTGGGCTTCCTCCCGTTCAACCTGCGACCGGGGCGCGCGGCAGCGGTCTTCATGGGCGACTCGGGCAGCCTGGTGCTCGGCTTCACGCTCGCGTCGCTCGCTCTCGCCTCGAGCTGGACCGTCGCGGGGACGACGGTCGCCACGGTGCTCCTCCCCCTGCTCGTGCTCGCCATCCCGATCCTCGACACGACCCTCGTCACGATCCGGCGGGTGACCGAGCGCAGGCCGGTGACGAAGGGAGGGCGCGATCACGCATCGCATCGACTCGTCTACTACGGGCTCTCCGACGCAAAGGCCGTTCTCCTGCTGGCGCTGGTCGCCGCCGCGATCGGCGCGACCGCTCTCGCGTACAACGTCCTCGACAACGGCCGGCTGACCGCATTCGGCGTGCTCCTCACGTTCGTCCTGCTCGTGCAGTTCGGGAGCTTCCTGAGCGACCTCGAGGAGCGCTCGCGGCGAGGCGACGAGGCTCCCGACGCCTCGGTGTGGCGCGCCCTCGTGTTCGAGCCGCGCCGGCTGGTCGAGGTCGTCGTCGACTTCGTCGTCATCTGCGCCTCGTTCCTCGCGGCGTACGTGCTCGTGCTCGGCGATCTCGGCACGGAGTTCGAGCGCTCGGTCTTTCTCGCGGCGCTCCCGATCCTTCTCGGAACCCGCTATGTGTTCTTCGTCGCACTCGGCGTGTACCGAAGGGTGTGGCGGTTCGCGACCGCGCGCGACGTCGTGCCGATCGCGGTGGCCTGCCTCGTCTCCGGCGTCGTCGCGTATCTCGTGCTCGATGCACTGCGGGAGATCGGCCGGTTCCCGGCTGCGGTCTTCGTCGTCGACGCGGTGTTCTGCACGCTGCTCGTGGGTGCGTCGCGGCTGACCCTTCGGCTCCTGCCGGAGACCCGCGCGCTCCGGCGCCATCGGCGGCGGGTTGTCGTCGTCGGCGCGGGTCGCGCCGGACGAGGGCTCGCCCGTGAGCTTCGCGACACCCACGAAGCCCGCGTCGTCGGGTTCCTCGACGACAACCCGCGGGTGCGGAGGCGGCGGATCCTCGGGATCACCGTGCTCGGAGCGCTCGACGAGGCTCCGCGGGCGATCCAGGGCGCTCGCGCCGAGGAGGTGCTCGTCACGATTCCCGATGCGCCCCAGGCTCGGCTCGATGCGGTCGTACGCGCCTCCGAGGAAGCGGGCATCCCCTGTCGGATCGTGCGCCGCCGCACGGAGTTCTCGCCGCCGGAGCCCGTCGAGGCGACGCTCCCGTGAATCGCTCCGAGGTGGTGAACCGCCTGCAGGCGGCGGTTCCCCTGCTCACGGTCTACTTCGGGCTCGCGGCGCTCTACGCGTGGCAGGCCTCGCGCCATCCGGTGCCGACGATCTACACCGACGAGATCGAGCTGATGCAGCTCTCCCGCTCGATCGCCGAGACCGGCGAGGCGGCGCGCCGAGGAGATCCCTACGGGCTGGCCACGCTCGTCGCGTACTTCCTCGCTCCGGTGTGGTGGCTCGGGTCGGTCTCGACTTCCTACGCCGCCGCGAAGCTCCTGCTCGTCCTGGCCATGACGGCGACGATCTTCCCCGCCTATGCGCTCGCACGCCTCGTCGTGCCGCCGTGGTACGCGCTCGCTGCAGCCGCGGGCGCGACGATCGTCCCGGCGCTGGCCTACTCGCCGATCCTCGTCGAGGAGCCGCTCGCGTATCCGCTCGCGACCCTCGCCCTCTGGCTGATCGCCCGTGCCTACGTGCACCCGAGCTGGGGCCGCGTGGGACTTGCGGTGATGGGGTGCGCGACCGCGATGGTGACGCGAACGCAGCTCTCGATCCTCTTCGCCGTCCTCGGGCTCGGTCTGCTCTGGCTCGCCTGGGAGTCCGCGCCCGTTCGGGGCTGGCGAGAGACGTGGTCGCGCTGGGACTGGGTCGGCGCGGTCACGCTCGCCGTCGGGATCGCGGTCGGCTTCTCGGCCTCGATGGGCCACCTCTCGAGGAGCTGGCGCGAGACCACCGGCTACTTCAGAGAGCGAATCGTCGATCACGCATCGTGGGCGACGGGCGCCCTCGCGATCGGGATCGGCGTTCTCCCGGTGATCGCGGGTATCGCGGCGCTCGCTCGACCGCGGAGCGAGCCGCGCGATCCGAGGACGCGCGCCTTCGTCGTCACGAGCGTGGCCGCGCTCAGCATCTTCATCGCCTATGCGGGCATCAAGGGCGCGTACCTCTCGACCGTGTTCTCGACGCTCGTCGTCGAGCGAAACCTCATCTACCTCTGCCCGATCCTGTTCAGCGCGACCGCGCTCGCACTCGTGCGCGGCGTCGGGCGCGGGTGGGCGATCGCCGGCGCCGCCGTCTTCACCCTCTACGTCGTCTCGGAGGTGCCGCTCCGCCTCGGCGAGTACCCGTACTACGAGGCGCACGGCTTGGCGATCGCCTCCTTCGCCAACCGCGAGTGGGGCTGGCCCGAGGGACGAATCGAGAACGCGCTCCTGATCGTCTGCGTCGTCTCGATCCTGATCGTCGTCGCGCTCCGCCTCCTGCGCCGCGGGTCGCACGCGTTCGCGGCGGTCGCGGGAGCAACGGCGGTCGCGGTCTTCTCGTGGACCCTGACGGCCGAGGTCTACGCCTCGGAAGGCGAGCGCATCCTCTCCGAGCGCATCGCGCGGAACCTTCCAAGTCCGTACGACTGGGTCGATCGAGCGACGGGCGGGGAGTCGGTTGTCGTCCTCGGGCAGCAGATGCGCGACAACACGGGCGTCTGGCTGACGGAGTTCTTCAACCCGTCGGTGAAGAAGATATGGAGCTTGGACGGCACCGCTCCGGGCCCGGGCGCGATCCTGACTCCGGACCTCGCCGTGGCAGACGGAACGCTGACCCCGTCGCCCGAGACCGAGTACGCGCTCACCCTCAACGGCGTCGAGCTGCAAGCGTCAGTGGTGGCCCGGAACGGGGGAGCGACGCTGTACCGCGTCAACGGACAACCTCTGAAGCTCGCCTCGGGGATCACCGGCCTCGACACCGACGGCTGGATGGGAGCCGACGCGGCGTACACGCGCTACGACGTCTCCCGCGATGGGCCGGGTCTCGCGTTCGTCAAGCTCTCGCGTGAGCGCTGGTGCCCTCACGACAAACCGGGTAAGGCGACGGTCCGGATCGGGCCGGTCGGGATCGGACCGGACAAGCAGCCCGCAATCGCTCAGGTCACGCAGGTGAAGACCGGGATCGTCCATGCGTGCCAGGCCATCGGATTCACGTTCGGCCCGCCACCGGTTCCCTGGCGCATCGAGGTGACGATCGAGCCGACGTTCGTCCCCAGGGAGCTCGACCCCACGCGGAGCGACACGCGCGAGCTCGGCGCGGTCTTCGAAGCCGGCTTCAGGCCGCTCTTCGGCGGCTAGCGGGACGCAGCGACGAGGTACGTGAAGCGGAAACGCAGTGCGAGCTTCGCAAGTGGTCCCGTCCGCTCGAGGGCTCGCGCCAGGGCGGCGACAAGGCGCGGAAGAGCCACAGTCTGCGGGACGAAGAACGGACGCAGGGAGACTCGAGCGAACCCTTCTGCGCGAAGGTCGGCGAGGACGTCCCCGACGCGGTACTGGCGCGGGTTCAGGTCGAAGACGAGCTTCTTCTCCGTGAACGCGGCGGCGTGCCGAAAGAACGCGCGGCGGTCGCGCGCGTAGTAGATCGCGCGGAAGACGGTCGTGGCCGCGACGGGGCCGGGGGGCGCATACAGGTTCAGGTCGCCGAGCTCGACCGGGGCGCGGTCGCCGAGCCGACGACGCGCGTGCGCAACCATCTCGGGCGTCGAGTCGACGCCGCGGTAGCGAAGGCCGCGGGCCAGAAGCAGGTCACCGAGCCCCGCGTCTCCGCACGCGAGATCGAGCACCTCGTCGCCGGGCTCCAGCCGCCGCCCGAGCGAAACGACGAGATCGGCGCGGTGCGCCAGGTAGGCCACTGCGTCGGCGTACGCGCGCTCCGTCCACTCCTCCGCTTGGCGCGCGTATTGCTCGCGTTCGCTCACAGCGCCAGCAGGCGCTCCGGGTGCTTCCGCACGAAGCGTGCCATGCCCCGAAGGTGCCAGAGGGAGTGGCGGGAAAGGAAGCTGCGGTCGATCACCGCCGCGTACTCATGGGTCACGACGGCACCGGGGACGTACCAGCGCTCCCACCCGGCCTTCATCGCCCGGTAGCAGAGGTCGATGTCCTCGCAGTAGTGACGATAACCGGTGTCCCAGCCGCCGATCTCGTCCAGCATCGTCCGTCGCATGAGCAGGAAGGCGCCGAGCATCCAGTCCGCCTGGACGGGCTCGCTCGGGCGCTCGTCGAGCTGGTAGTGGTCGCGCTGCGTCTCGTAGGGGGGACGGAGGCGTCGGAGCGGCGTCCGGCGGACGATCGTGCCGCGCACGGTGGGGAAGCGCCTGCGCGATGGTTGCCAGGTACCGTCCGGCCAGCGCATCTGCGGTCCGACGATGCCGCAGCGTGGATGGGCTTCCACGAAAGCGACGAGGCCTGCCAGGGCGTACGGCTCCGGGATCGCATCCGGGTTGGCGTTGAGGACGTACTCACCGCGCGTGGCCGCGATGCCCTGGTTGACGTTCGCGGACAGCGTGAGCGGGCGCGGGTTCTCGAGGACGCGCACGCCTTCCGGCACCTCCTCGACCGAGCCGGGCACGTTCGCGATCACGACGGCCTCGTCGACCTGGGGCAGGAGCGCGGGCAACGTGTTGCGTAGCTCGGCGGCGTGCCGGTGCGAAACGACGACGGCGGAGACCTTCACGCGCCGAGTATCTCCCGGTAGAGCGAGAGCGTCCGCTCGGCGGTCGTCTGCCAGCTGAACGCGCGGGCACGTTCGAGGCCGGAGGCGACGAGCCGCTCACGCTCGGCGAGCGCCCGCCGGATCCCCTCGCCGAGCTCGTGCTCCTCGACGAAGATCGCCGCGTCTCCCGCAACCTCTTCGAGCGCAGGCTCCCGGACGGCGACGACCGGCGCCCCCGACGCCATCGCCTCGAGCACGGGGAGCCCGAATCCCTCGAACCGCGACGGCTGCACGAGGCAGGCCGCACCGCGGTAGAGATCCGCGAGCGTTCCAGGGTCGACGTAGCCCTCGACACGCGCGCCGCGCCGGCGGAGCTCCTCCGCGAGCGCAGCGTCCTTCACGGGTCCCGCGACGACGAGAGGCAGACCGACCGCCCGAGCCGCCTCGAGCGCGGCGAGCTGGTTCTTCCGTGGCTGGATGGCTCCCACGGAGAGGGCGTACCTCCCGAGCAACAGACTCGTACCCGGCTCGGGTTCGCCCGGTCCGAGGGGGTGGAACGACGGGTCGACGCCGTTCGGAGTGACGACGATCCGCTCAGGTGGAACCCCGAAGAGCTCGACGAGATCGCGCTTCGTGCGCTCGGAGACCGTGAGGACGCGCGCCGCGCGGCGCACGGCCCGCGGTACGACGCGGCGGAAGACGAGCCGATCCCTCGCGCCCATCAGCTCCGGCTCGCGCGCGAACGAGAGGTCGTGCACGGTGACGACTCCGGGGCACGGCGAGCGCAGCGGGAGCGCGTACTGCGTGTGGATGAGATCGGCGCGGATGCGGCGGAGCAGGCGGGGGAGCGAGAACGCCATCCGGAGCTCCTGCGAG
>JBOHBD010000299.1:0-8149 GCA_050698195.1 Gaiellaceae bacterium | reverse complement strand
ACCCAGGCGTGGGAGGCCCCGGTCTTCCAGCTCTCGGTCACCGCCGACGCCTCCGAGCTCGTCGCGACGCGGGAGCAGATGATCGGGCTCGTGCAGGAGGGCGAGACGAAGCCGACGGTCAACGACGTCCTGACGCGCCTCGTCGCGTCGGCCCTCATGCGCCACCGAGCCGTGAACGCGCACTTCGTGGACGGGAAGATCCACCGCTACCCGAGCGCGAACATCGGCATCGCCGTCGCGACCCCGAACGGGCTCGTCGTTCCCGTCATCCGCGAAGCCGACCGGATGCCGGTGCAGCAGATCGCGACCGTTCGCGCCGACCTCGTGTCCCGGGCACGCGACGGCAAGCTCCAGCTCGTCGACCTCGAGGACGGTACGTTCACGATCTCGAATCTGGGGATGTACGGCATCGAGCAGTTCGTCGCCGTGCTCAACCCGCCGCAGGTCGCGATCCTCGCCGTGGGCTCGATCGAGGATCGCGCGCATGCCCTGGAGGGTGAGCTCGAGATCGCGCCGACCATGACCATGACGCTGACCTGCGACCACCGGGCGATCGACGGCTCGGAGGGTGCAGAGTTCCTGCGCACGGTGAAGGCGCTCGTCGAGTCGCCTGCACTCGCCCTCTGAGCCGCGCGGAGAACCCGCGGGCGACGCTTCGCGGCCGCGGGCTGCGCTCTAAGCTCCGGGCATGGTCATCCGCCGCGGCGGCCCCCAGGACGTGCGGTTCCTCCGCGATATGCTCCACCACGCCTACTACTGGCGCGAGCGCGAGCCGGGGGAAGGCCCGGGGCCCGTCGCGCTCTACGTCAAGGGCTGGGGAAGGCCGGGCGACACGGCGCTGATCGCCGTGGAGGACGCCTTCCCCGTGGGCGCAGCCTGGTATCGCCTCTTCGAACGTGACCGCCCGGGCTACGGGTTCGTCGACGAGCAGACGCCCGAGCTCGCCATCGCGGTCGTGCCGAGCCGGCGGGGACGCGGCATCGGCGACGCGCTCCTGAACGCGCTCTACGAGCGTGCGAAGGCGGACGGCCACGACGCGGTGAGCCTCTGCGCCGAGCGCGACAACGGCGCCCTCGTCTCCTACTACGAGCAGAGACACGGCTTCGAGCGGGTGCACGAGGACGGCGGCGACAGCGTGATCATGCGCCGCCCGCTCTGAACCGTCGCCCACCACTAGGATTGCGGCGATGGAGTTCGACGTTGCCGTTCTGGGCGGCGGCCCGGCCGGATACACGGCGGCGATCCGCGCTGCACAGCTCGGCGCGCGCGTCGCCTGCATCGAGAAGGAGAGCGAGCTGGGAGGCACCTGCCTCCGCGTCGGCTGCATCCCGACGAAGGCGTGGGTCCAGACCGCGCACGCGCTCCACGCTGCGAAGGAGATCGATCCGAAGCTGGGCGTCAACACCGGCGAGCCCACACTCGACTTCGAGAAGGCGAACGAGTGGAAGGCCGCGGTCGTCAAGCAGATGACCGGCGGCGTCGCCTCGCTCTTCAAGGCGAACGGCGTGACGTCGTTCGAGGGCACGGGACGCTTCGAGAACGCCGGGACGATCGTCTTCGACAAAGCGGACGTGGGGGTCACGTTCTCGAAGGCGATCGTCGCGACGGGCTCGTACCCGATGCGCCCGCCGATCCGTGGGCTCGGCTCCGCGCGCTGCGTCGACTCGACCGGGCTCCTCGCCCAGACCGAGATTCCGCGGAGGCTCGTCGTTCTCGGCGGCGGGATCATCGGCTGCGAGTTCGCCTCGATCTTCGAGCGCTTCGGGAGCGAGGTGACGATCATCGAGATGCTGGACAGCCTCATCCCGCAGGAGGACTCGGATGCGACGAACGAGCTCCGGAAGGCCTTCGCGCGGCGAGGGATCGTCGTTCACCTCGGCAAGGAGGTCACGCAGGTCAACGAGGTGGAGTCGGGGCTCGTCGTCAACTTCGGCGGCGAGACGGTCGAGTGCGACCTCATGCTGGTCTCGGTCGGGCGCGCGCCGCTGGTCGAGGAAATCGGGCTCGAGCTCGCGGGCGTCACGTTCGATCCGCGCACCGGGATCGAGACCGACGGTCACCGGCGCACCTCCGTGCCGCACATCTACGCGGCGGGCGACGTCGCCGGCTACTGGCAGCTCGCGCACACGTCCTTCCGCGAGGGCGAGATCGCGGCGGAGAACGCGACCGGTCACGAGATCGAGATCGGGGATCCCGCGGTCCCGCGGCCGATCTACACCGACCCGGAGATCGCGGGCGTGGGGCTGACCGAGGCCGAGGCCCGCGAGCTCCACGGGGACGACGTCGCCGTCGGTCGCTTCCCCTGGGTCGCGAACGCGCGTGCCGTGATGATGGGCGAGACGACCGGCTGGGTGAAGACCATCCACGAGACGACCTACGGCGAGCTCCTCGGCGTCGTGATCGTCGGCCCGCATGCGACCGACCTGATCGAGGCCGCGGTCGTCGCGCTCGACGCCGAAGCGACGGTGGAGACGGTCGCGGACGGGATGGCGCCTCATCCGACGCTGTCCGAGGCGTTCAAGGAGGCGGGGCTCGTCGCCCTCGAGCGGCCGATCCACATCCCGCTCCGGCGGACGGCGTGGGCCTGAGAGAGCGCCCGTCGGTTACCCTCCAGGCGTGACCGTGTTCACCAAGAGAAACGCGCTCGTCGGCTTCCTCACGCTGAAGGCGCTCGAGCGGCGACGCCGTCGAAACCGACTCCGGACAAACGCGCCGAAGATCGGCCTGTTCCTCGTCCTCGGGCTCCTCTCGCTCGGCATCCTCGCCGGGCTCGGGGCGGTCCTGCTCAAGCACCACCGGGGCGAGGGCCAGCACCTCGAGGGGTACGCCGCGGACGAGAGCGAGAGCGAGATCGTCGGCGAGTACGTCACGGCGAGCTCGGAGCCGATTCCGGCGGCGTGAGTCGCCGGCCAGGCCCCGTCCGTCGTTGATCCGTCCAGCCCTGCAGGGGCTCGTTCCCTACGAGCCCGGCATGCCGGTCGAGGAGTGTCAGCGCGAGCTCGGGCTCGAGCGGGTCGTCAAGCTGGCGTCGAACGAGGGCCCGTACGGGCCGTTTCCGGCGGCGCAGGACGCGATCGAGCGCGCTTCGCTCGAGCTCAACCGGTACCCCGACGGAGGCGTGTACCGTCTGCGGCAGGCGCTCGGGGCCCGTCACGGCGTGCGCTTCGAGGAGATCACCGTCTGCGCCGGAGCCGACGCGGTCATCGGGTTCGTCGCGCTCGCGACGCTCGACCCGGGAGACGAAGCGGTGACCGGCTGGCCGTCATTCCCGAGCTACGTGCTCGATCCCCTGAAGCTGGGTGCGGTGCCGGTCCGTGTCCCGCTCCGCGACGACCGCTTCGACCTCGACGCGATGCTCTCGGCGATCACGAACCGAACGAAGCTCGTGTTCATCGCCGCCCCCAACAACCCGACCGGGACGACGAGCACGCGCGACGAGCTCGACGCCTACTTCGCCGGCGTGCCTCCGCACGTCCTGACCGTGCTCGACCAGGCGTACTTCGAGTACATCGACGACCCGGACTATCCGGACGCGGTCGAGGAGTACGCGAAGGCCGGGCACCGCGTCCTCGTCCTGCGAACGTTCTCGAAGCTCTTCGGCCTTGCCGGGCTGCGGGTGGGCTACGGGATCGGCCCCGAGGAGGTCATCACGGCCATCGGGAAGGTTCGGCGTGCCTTCGACGTCACGTCCGCCGGGCAGGAGGCAGCTCTCGCGAGCCTCGACGACACGGCCGAGGTCGAGCGCCGCCGCGCGGCCAACCGCGAGGCGCGGGCGCTCCTCCAGGAGGCGCTGGAGGCGAACGGCCTCCAGCCGGCGGGGCCCGCGGTGGCGAACTTCCTCTTCGCCCGCGTCGGCGATGCGACGGCGGTGAGCGACGCGCTGCTCCGAAGGGGCGTCATCGTGCGGCCGCTGGGCTCGTTCGGAGCGCCCGATGCCGTCCGCATCACGGCGGGGACGCCGGACGAGATCGCATTTCTCGCGGACGCGCTCGCGTCGGTCGCACCGGCCCTCCGCCCGTAGAGGCGGCCTCGGGCCGAGGGCAGGCACGCCTCGCGTCGACGGAGATCCGGCTGAACGCTCCGGTATCCTCCGCGAACGAGCGCCGCCGGCGCTCGTCGCTCGATGCGAACGACCCTGAAGAGAGGCCTCGGGCGCGCGGCGCCGCCGAACGGGGACGGGAGACCCGTTCTCCCGCCGGGCGCGCTCTCGCCCGTCAACGTCTACCGGCAGCCGCCTCCGGGGCGTCGCTCGCGCATGGCACTCGTCGGCCAGATCGCGCTCTGGCTCGGCGTCGCGTCGCTCGTGCTCGTCGCAGGTGCGGCGGGAGGTGCGTATCTCTACTTCCATCAGTCGGTCGCCGCGGTCGCCGCCAAGACGCCGGCGGTCAAGCGAGCCGCACGCCAGCTCGACGTCCCGCTTCCCGGTCAGCCCGCGGTCGCGCTCGTGATCGGGTACGACCACCGCCTCGAGGACGGTGAGGGCGCTCCGTCCAGATCGGACACGCTGATGCTCATGCGCGCCGACCCCGCGACGGGCTCGATCTCGCTGCTCTCGTTCCCGCGCGACCTGCGCGCCGAGATCCGCTGCCCGGGGCGCTTGCCGTTCACCGACAAGATCGCGCACGCGTACTCGATCTGTGGCCCGCAGGGCTCGCTCGAGACCGTCAAGGCGCTCACGGCGCTTCCGATCAACTACCTGATCACCGTCAACTTCCAAGGCTTCCGCCAGATCGTCGATCGGCTCGGCGGGGCCTGGATCGACGTCGACCGACGGTACTTCAACGACCGCGGCGGGCCCTTCGGCTACGCGAGGATCAACCTCCGGCCGGGCTACCAGCAGCTCACCGGCCGCCGGGCGCTCGACTACGTGCGCTACCGGCACACGGACTCCGATCTCTACCGCGTCGCCCGCCAGCAGCAGTTCGTGAAGGCGTTCAAAGGCCAGGTGCAGGAGAGCTTCGCCCCCGTCGCGCTGCCGAAGGTCGTCAACGCGATCACGAACAACGTCGAGGTCGCGCAGGGTGGCGGCAACGACGTGGAGGGGCGGACGGTCCTGTCGTACGCGCTCTTCGCGTACGGGCTGCCGCGAGGGCACGTGTTCCAGACCCGAATCGAGGGGTTGGAAGGGTTCGCGGACCTGACGACGGCGTCGGAGAACATCACGCGCGCCGTCCAGACCTTCACGCACCCGGACGTCGAGGCGTCGGAGAAGGCGACGGCGGTCGCGCTCGGTGAGAAGCTGAAGCGCAGAGTGCCGGCTCCACGCGACACGACGGTGACGGTCCTGAACGGGAACGGTGTCGCGGGCGCGGCCTCCACGGCGGGCTTCCTGCTCGGCGAGCGCAACTACCAGATCCTGACGCCCCCGAACGGGCTGCCGGCGAACGCGCCGCGATTCGACTACTTCCGCACGCAGGTCTACTTCGACCCGAGGGCGCGCGGGTCTCGGGAAGCCGCGGAGAAGGTCACGAATCTCTTCGCCTCGGCCGAGACGAAGCGCGTCCCTGCCGAGATCGCCCCGCTGGCCAACGGCGCGATGCTCACCGTTGTCGTGGGCCAGACGTTCCACGGGAGCCTGGCCGCGGCGCCGATCGACCAGACGCCGCGCCGGGAGCGTCCGATCGTCACCTTTGCGCCGAACGCGGCGCGCGACGTTCTGCGCGAGCGCCGGGCGCGGGTGCCCTTCCCGCTGATGGTGCCGACGGTGATCGAGCGGAGCTCGTGGACGGACCGGACGATGCCCGTCCGCCTGTACTGGATCGATCCCGACGAGAAGCACAAGGCCGTCCGGCTCGTGTACCGGACGGCGTCGAACGAGTACTGGGGCGTCCAGATGACGGACTGGGACGATGCCCCGGTGCTCGCCGACAAGAGTCTCACCCGCCGGATCAAGGGACGGATCTACGACCTCTACTACGACGGTCCCAAGCTCCACATGGTTGTCCTGCGGACGCGGCACGCTCGCTACTGGGTGATCAACACCCTTCTCGACCGCCTGTCCAACGAGACGATGCTCGCGATCGCCAAAGGGCTCAAACCGCTGCCCAGAGCGCGTTAGGTTTGCGGCGATGAACATCGCGGTCTTCGGCGCCGGCTACGTCGGCCTCGTCACGGGTGCGTGCTTCGCCGAGCTCGGGCACGACGTCGCGGTGCGCGACATCGTCACGGAGAAGATCGACGCGCTCCGGCGCGGCGAGGTGCCGATCCACGAGGAAGGGCTCGCGGAGCTCCTCGAGCGCAACCGCGAGCGTCTTCGTTTCACGACGGAGGTGGACGAGGCCCTCGACGGCGTCGAGGTCGTGTACGTCGCGGTCGGTACCCCGCCCACGCTCTCGGGCGACGCCGATCTGACCGCGGTCTGGACCGTCGTCGACGAGCTGCCGCGCGTCGATCGCAGGATCGTGCTCGCGATGAAGAGCACCGTCCCGGTGGGAACCGGCCGCACGGTGCGGCACCGGCTCGACGAGCGCGGCCTCGAGAACGTCGGCTACGTCTCGAATCCCGAGTTCACGGCGGAGGGAACCGCCGTCAGCGACTTCCTGCACCCCGACCGGATCGTCATCGGCGCCTTCGACGCAGCAGACGGCGACGTGGTGGAGCGGCTGCACGAGGGGATCGGCGCGCCCGTCGTCCGCAGCGACGTCGCGTCTGCCGAGATGATCAAGCTCGCGGCGAATGCCGCTCTCGTCACGCGGATCTCGTTCATCAACGAGATCGCCAACGTGTGCGAGGCGACAGGCGCCGACGTCCTCACGGTGGCCGAGGGCATCGGGCTCGACCGTCGGATCGGCCCGGCCTTCCTGCGCGCCGGGATCGGCTACGGCGGAAGCTGCTTTCCGAAGGACTCGCTCGCGCTGAAGCAGCTGGCGGCGAACTCGGGCTACAGCTTCCAGCTCCTGAACGCGGTGATCGAGGTCAACGAGCTCCAGAAGCGTCGAGTGATCGGCAAGCTCGAGCGGCGCCTCGGCACGCTCCGCGGCAAGAGGATCGCGCTCCTCGGCCTCGCGTTCAAGCCGGGAACCGACGACATGCGGGAGGCGCCGAGCCTCGTCCTCGCGGGGCGGCTGCAGGCGGAGGGAGCCGAGGTGAGCGCGTGGGACCCCGTCGCGGACGGGAGGGCCGTCCTCGACGGCGTCCGAATCGCGGACACCGCGCTCGAGGCACTCGACGGAGCCGACGCGGTCGTCGTCGTGACCGAGTGGCCCGAGCTCGGCGAGCTCGACTGGGCCGAGGCAGGGGCGCGAATGCGGAACCGGCTGCTCGTGGACGGGCGCAACATGCTCGACCCGGAGACGGTTCGCGGGCACGGCTTCGAGTACGAGGGAATCGGGCGGGCCGTGGAGTGAGTCTTCCCGCGGTCATCCTCGTCGGGGGGCAGGGGACGCGGCTCCGCCCGCTGACCGACCGGACGCGGAAGGACATGCTCCCGCTCGTCGACCGGCCGCTCCTCACCTACACGTTCGAGCACCTGGCCAGGTACGGGGTGGAGCAGGCGATCGTCTCCTGCGGCTACCTTCCGCATCAGATCGGCTCCGTCTTCGGGGCGAGCTACGGCGGTCTCGCGCTCGAGTACGCGGTCGAGCTGCAGCCGCTCGGCACGGGCGGTGCGATCGGGTTCGCGGCCCGCGAGCTCGAGGACAGCTTCTTCGCCTTGAACGGAGACTCGCTCCGCGAGGCCGATCTTGCCGAGCTCGTGCGTTTCCACGGCTCGACGGGCGCGAAAGCGACGATCCTGCTCACCCCGGTGAGCGACCCGAGCCGGTACGGGCTCGTTCGGGTCGCCGCCGACGGCAGGGTCGAGAGCTTTCTCGAGAAGCCTCGGCCGGAGGAGATCGACACCGATCTCATCAACGCAGGCCTGTACGTCCTCGAGCCGGACGTGCTGGAGCTCGTCCCGGAGGGACGTTCGGTCTCGATCGAGCGAGAGGTGTTCCCGCGCCTCGCGGAGGAGGGCACGGTCTACGGCGTCGCGCTGCCCGGGTACTGGCTCGATGTCGGCACCCCGGAGTCTTACCTTCAGGCTCACCGCGACGTCCTCGAGCGCACGTTCCCGACGGACGTCGGCTACGCGCTCGGGCCCGACTTCACCCTCGTCCACCCGACGGCCCAGGTCGATCCGGGCGCGCGTCTCGTGCCCCCGGTGTACGTC
>JBOHBD010000298.1:0-8839 GCA_050698195.1 Gaiellaceae bacterium | reverse complement strand
ACACCCACTCGTTCACGACCGCCCAGTCCAGGTTGTCGAGGAACGCGTCGATGTACGCGCCCCGGTCGGTCAGGAAGTCGAAGTAGTACGCGTGCTCGGCGACGTCGAGTGCGACGAGCGGCGTCGCGTTCCAGATCGGATACGAGTTCTGTGTGTCACCGATGGAGTTGAACAGGCGGCCCTCGTCCCAGTCGTAGGCGGTCCAGGCCCAACCGCGGCCGCCCATGCCGGTCCCCTTGAGATCGACCCGCCACGCTTCGACCGAGCCGAAGTCGCGGCGGACGAGCGTGCCGATCGGCCCGTCGGGATCGCCGCCGTCCCCGCCGAGGTGCTCGAAGTAGATCTCGTGGTTCTTGACACCCCCGATCGCGAAGGTGAGGTCGACCTTGAGCGCGCGGAGCTCCGAGTAGACCTGGTTGGCGGAGGAGAGGTCCACCTCGCCGAGCTCCCCCAGGATCTGGTTCCGCTTCGCGACGTACCCCTGGTAGAGCCGGTAGTGGGCGTCGATCGTCGTTCGCGAGATGCCGTCGAGGTCGTACAGCGCGGGTTTCAGCGCACGCGGTCTGATCTCCAGGTAGGTGGTCATCCGGACTCCTTCGGGCTGGCGGAACGCCGCGGAGCATATCCTTCGCCCGAAGACGAACCGGCAGGAGGAGACGAGGAGAGGAGCAGGCAGATGGCGTTCAGCGTTCCCGCGCTTTCGTACGGCTTCGACGCGCTCGAGCCGCACATCGACGCGAAGACGATGGAGATCCACCACGACAAGCACCACCAGGCGTACGTGGACAACGCGAACAAGGCACTCGAGGGCACGGACCTGGCGGACGCGTCGGTCGAGGACGTTCTCAGAAGCCTCGAGCGGGTCCCCGAGGACAGGCGGACCGCGGTACGCAACAACGCCGGCGGCCACGCGAACCACTCGCTCTTCTGGGAGATCATGGGCCCGGGCGGCGGAGGCGAGCCGAACGGGGCGCTGGCAGACGCCATCGGGTCCGCCTTCGGCGACGTCGCGGCGTTCAAGGAGCAGGTGACTCAGAACGGCGTGACCCGTTTCGGCAGCGGCTGGAGCTGGCTCGTCTGGAACGGCTCGGCGCTCGAGGCGTACTCGACCGCCAATCAGGACTCGCCGATCATGGACGGCCACATACCCCTGCTCGGAGTCGACGTGTGGGAGCACGCCTACTACCTGAACTACCAGAACCGCCGCCCGGACTACCTCGCAGCCTGGTGGAACGTCGTCAACTGGGACGCCCTCGCGACGCGGTTCGAGGCAGTCGGCTAGGAACCGCGTCGGCTGCCCAAAGCGGGAACGCGCCGCGCAATCGGCCTGTCCCCGGCGCGTGCGCCCGCACAAACCAGTGAGGCGTTCCACGTCGTAGTCGGAAGCGTGAGCCATTCATTGGCGCTACCGGCTCCCGCGGCCCCGACTCGAGTCGCGAGAATGGACGACGTGGAGCGCCGGGAGCCGACAGACGGCGAGTTGATCGAGCGCATCGCAGGCGGTGACAGGCGCGCGTTCGAAGAGCTGTACCAGCGCTACGCACGCGCCGTTCTGGGCCTGGCGTTGCGCCGGCTCGGCGATCGCGGCCGGGCGGAGGACGCGTCGCAGGAGGCCTTCGTCGCGATCTGGCGATCCGCCAGGACCTACGACGCGAATCGCGGGACCGGCGCGCCCTGGCTCTACGCCGTCGCGCGAAACGCGATCACGGACGGTCTTCGTCGTAGTCCGGAGCCTACGGCAGACGTCCCGGACGGGCCGGGAGGCGAACCCGACCCGGCCGACCGTGCGGAGCTCGCGTGGCAGGCGTGGCGCGTGCACCGAGCGCTCGAGGTGCTGCCCGAGCACGAGCGCCCGGTGATCGAGCTTGCGTACTGGCGCGGGCTCTCCCAGAGCGAGATCGCCGGTGCGCTCGATATACCCCTTGGGACGGTGAAGACGCGAACGCGTAGCGCCCTGGCGCGGCTCGCACGGGAGCTGGACGGAGAGCTCGAGTGAGCGAGCGCGGACCCGACTTCGACGATCTCATCGGCTCGGAGGTCTCCTCGCCGGAGCGTGAACGGCTGGAGCGCGTCCACGACCTTCTCGTCGCTGCCGGGCCGCCACCCGAGCTCTCGGGGGCTCTCTCCGCTCCTTCGACCGGAGCGTCGCGCCTCCAGTCCCGGCGAAGAGCGGCGGCGCTCCTCGCGCTCGCGGCGGCGCTGGGCGCGGTCGCGTTCGCAGTCGGCTTCGCCGTCGCGTCGAGCGACGGCCCGAACGTGGACCGGGTCGTGGCGATGACGGGGGCGAGCGGCGTGACCGCGTCGCTCGAGATCTTCGAGATCGACGATGCAGGCAACTGGCCGATGCAGCTGGAGGTCGAGGGTCTCGGGCCGTCGCCGGATGGACGGCTGTACGAGCTCTGGCTGACGGTGAACGGAGCCCCGAGGGCGTTCTGCGGCAGCTTCCTCGCGGCGGCCGACGGCACGACCGTCGTGCCGATGAACGCCCCCTGGAAGCTCGACGACTTCGACGGCTGGGTCGTCGTCGAGCACGGCTCGACGACGCCGGTCCTCACGACTTGACGGCGATTCCCGACATCCGCGCGCATGGCGGCGTTCGTGAGCTGCGCGACCGGCTGGGGCGAGGCGCTGACGCGGGTCACGTCTACGTCGAGCGCGGCCTCCGCCACGGACGCGTTCTCCATGTACGCGTCCGCTGCGGAAGATGCCACGTAACGTCGTAACGCTCGTGCCGCGGCGGTCGCTGCTCCGGCGGAGGCATGGTGTCGCGCGAGCGGAGATCGTCGCCGAGCTCGCCGACCGGTTCCGTCCCAGCATCGGGGAGGACGGCAGGATCGAGATGTACTTCTCACCGCGCTACCCCGCAGATCGGGCCAAGGCCGATGTCGCGACCGAGCTCGACGGGATCGACCCCGGCTGGCGGCGCCTCTTCCGTCTCTACCCGACCGAGCAGGCGCTCGAAGCACGCCGTCGCGGTTCACGTCACCGGAGCGACTGAGGCTCCACCCGGCCTCTGCCGGCCTCCGGGCTCCGCGCTATCGTCGAGGATGTCGTGCCCGAGCGCGCTGCACCCCGTGTCGTCCGCACGCAGTACGAGGACTTCATGCGTCACGTCCTCAACGAGGGCGCTCCGAAGCACGACCGCACGGGCACGGGCACGGTCAGCGTGTTCGGCTACCAGATGCGCTTCGACCTCGGCGAGGGCTTTCCCCTCGTGACGACGAAGAAGGTGCACTTCCCCGCGGTCGCCCACGAGCTCCTCTGGTTCCTCAGGGGTGACGGCAACGTCCGCTGGCTACAGGAGCACGGCGTCACGATCTGGGACGAGTGGGCCGACGAGAACGGAGACCTCGGCCCCGTGTACGGAGTGCAGTGGCGAAGCTGGCCGACGCCGGACGGAGGTCACGTCGACCAGATCGCCGAGGTCGTCCGGCTGCTGCGGGAGGAGCCGGACTCGCGCCGCATCGTCGTCAGCGCGTGGAACGTCGCCGACCTCCCGCGGATGGCCCTCCAGCCCTGTCACGCGCTCTTCCAGCTCTTCGTCTCGGGTGAACGGCTGAGCTGCCAGGTCTACCAGCGAAGCGCCGACGTGTTCCTCGGCGTCCCCTTCAACATCGCGAGCTACGCGCTCCTCACGCACATGCTGGCCCAGCAGTGCGACCTCGACGTCGGCGATCTCGTCTGGACCGGCGGCGACTGCCACATCTACGACAACCACCGCGACCAGGTCGACACGCAACTCCGGCGCACCCCGTATCCGTATCCGTCCCTCTCCCTGCGGCGCCGGCCGGGCTCGATCTTCGAGTACGCGTTCGAGGACTTCGAGGTGGTCGACTACCGCCACCATCCGCCGATCCGCGCGCCCATCGCGGTGTGAGGATCTCGCTCGTGGCTGCGGTCGCGCACGGTGGCGTGATCGGTCGCGACGGCACGATTCCGTGGAAGATCCCGGAGGACATGCGGCACTTCCGAGCGCTCACGATGGGACATCCGGTCGTGATGGGAAGACGGACCTGGGAATCGCTGCCGGGCCGCTTTCGCCCGCTTCCCGGCCGCCGGAACGTCGTCGTCACGCGAAGCGCCGGCCGGCGCTTCGACGGCGCGGAGCGCGCCGGCTCACTCGACGACGCGCTGCGTATCCTCGAAGGCGCCGACCGTGTGTTCGTGATCGGCGGCGGAGAGCTCTACGCCGCGGCGCTGCCGGTGGCCGACGAGCTGCTGCTCACGGAGATCGAGGCAACGGTCGAGGGTGACACGCTGTTTCCGTCCATCGACCGCGCGCAGTTCGATGAGACGTCACGCGAGCGTCACGTCTCGGTGAATGGAACCGCCTTTGCGTTCGTCACGTACCTGCGGCGTCCGCGACGAAAGCGTCGGCTAGGACGTCCGGCGCCGGCGGCATCAGAACGCGTCAGCGCGGAGGGCGCAACCCGTCCAGAGTGACCGACACGAGCCGGCGGAGTGCCGCCTTGGACGGCAGGTTGCCGGCTGCCGCGAGGGCATGGAGGCAGTAGCTGGCAAGCTCGTCGGGCGCGACGTCGTCGCGCAGGTCTCCGGTCTTTGCGCCCTCGGTCACGAGGTCTCGGATGAAGTCGCTGAGCCGCTGCTGCGCTCGGGCGACGTGCTCACGTCGATGCAGGAGCGCCGCGAGCTCCGTGCCGTGGTGCTCGTGCTGGATGAGCGCGTAGGCCTCGAGCACAGCTTCGAGCCGCTCGCCGGGGTCTCCCGTCTGGTCCCTGAGCTCGGCGAGATGTGCGAGATGGCCGGCGACCTGACGTTCGTGCCAAGCGACCAGGATCGCGTCGACGTCCGAGAAGTACTTGTACAGCGTCGCACGGCCGATGCCGGCCTCCTCGGCGATCTGCGACATCGTCACCGACCGCACCCCCTGCTCGGCCACGAGCGCCGCAGTGGTGTCCAGTGTCATGTCGCGCACCGCGCGCCGGTGCGCCTCGATCGTCTCGTTCCACAGCTTCGGCACTCCTCCAGTGTACGTGCCGACGCTGTCGAGACACCATGACTTATCCTCGACATACTGTCTGGTAAACTGCGCGCGGTCGTGACGATCCGAACGGCCGTGCGCGACGAAGGAGACCGCTCGTGGCTGACCCGCCACCGTATCCCGACGGCGACGACGACACGGGCGGACCCGACCTCGAACCGCCCACACCGCGCTGGGTGAAGGTGTTCGGGATCGTCGCCGTCGCCCTGATCCTGCTGTTCGTCGTCTTGCAGCTCGCGGGCGTCGGCGGTGGCCATGGCCCGGGTCGCCACGTCGGCGGTGGTCACGGCCCCACTCCCAGCTTCACGCAACTCGGCGTGCAACGGCCGTGACCATGACACCCCGCCTCCGCAAGCTCGCGCTCACGGCACATGTCGTGTCCTCGGTCGGCTGGCTCGGCGCCGTCGCCGGCTTCCTCGCTCTCGCCGTCGCCGGTTGGACAAGCCTGGATGCTCGGACGGTGCGTGCCGCCTATCTCGCGATGGAGTTGACCGCCTGGTTCGTCATCCTCCCGTTGGCCCTCGCCTCGCTCGTGACCGGCCTCGTCCAGTCACTCGGCACGACGTGGGGCTTGTTCCGACACTACTGGGTCCTCTTCAAGCTCCTGATGAACGTCTTCGCGACCGTCGTCTTGCTCCTGTACATGCGGACGCTCGGCGACTTGGCACGGATGGCGGAAGAGACGACCTTGTCGAGTGACGATCTCGGCGCGCTGCGGAGCCCATCCCCCGTGCTCCATGCCGGTGCCGCCCTGCTGCTGTTGCTCGTGGCCACGGTGCTGGCGGTGTTCAAGCCGCGGGGCAGAACCCCATACGGGCGGCGTAAGGACGAGCGGCGTACGGTGCTCGTGCCGTAGGAGCGCGCCGAGAGGGTTCCTAGCCGCGCCTGATCGAGAGAACCCTGGCTTTCCAGGAGCCGCCGGGGGCCTCGACGTCGACGACCTCGTCCACTCCGGCTCCCATCAACGCCGAGCCGAGTGGCGAGTCGGGAGAGACTCCGCCGACGGCCGAGATCTCGACCTCCATCGTCTCCCCGTCTCCGTCCTCGATCTCGACGATCGAGCCCACGCCCACGTGGTCGTCGGTGTCGTGCTCGACGGTGACCGCATGGTGGAGCCGGTCCTTGAGGATCTCGATCCGCCGCTCGAGGAGGCCTTGCTCGTTCTTCGCCGAGTGGTACTCGAAGTTCTCGGCGATGTCGCCGAACTCGCGGGCGCGCTTGATCGCCTCGGTGATCTCTCTTCGGCGAGGCCCTTCGAGGTCGGCCAGCTCGGCTTCGAGCTCGGAGCGCTGGTCCGGGGTCAGGTAGTCAGCTCGCTGCTCGTTCACACCCGCAAGGCTAGCCATACCGGCCCACGTGCCTCACGCGTGCAGTACGAGCGCCTGCGGACTACGCTCCCGCACGACCGACTGCGACGCGGGAAAAGGAGGGTATGTGGCGACCGACCTCGAGCGTTTCGTCGAAGCGGACGGACGTGCCGACCTCGTGAAGGAGGTCCGGAGGAAGATCGACGCCGAGGGCGTCACCTACGTCTACTACCAGTTCGTCTCCGTCACCGGGCGGATCATGGGCAAGGGCGTCCCTGCACCGCACTGGGAGTCGATCGCGCGGAAGGGGTTCCAGCTCGTCTACGGGTCGACCGCGAACCTCTTCGTCGACCGCCACGGGAACTACATCGGCTACGGCCCGGAGGCCTGGGAGCTCGTCGGCATCCCCGAGCCCGAGACATTCGCGGTGCTCCCCTGGGACACGCGCGTCGCGCGCGTGTGGTGCACCTGCTTCCGGAACCGCGAGGACCGCGAGGGACCCGGCGAGGTGCTGACGTCGGACTGCCGCGGCAACCTCCGCCGCATCCAGGAGGAGCTCGAGGAGCGGACGGGCATGCACCTGCGGGCGGGGATGGAGCCCGAGATGATGTGGCTCAAGCTGAACCCCGACGGCACGCCGTCCGTCGAGGGCAAGACGAAGCCCTACTGCTACCACATCGACCAGTTCTCGGAGCTCCAGCCAATCATCCACAAGATGGTCGAGTACGGCCAGAAGCTCGGGCTGGACATGATCCAAGGCGACCACGAGGACGCGCCCGGCCAGATCGAGCTCAACTTCGGCTTCGACCGGGCGGAGCGGACCGCCGACAACCTCTCGACGTTCCGCCAGATCGCGAAGCAGGTCGGCCGCGAGCTCGGCGCCTTTCCCTGCTTCATGCCGAAGCCGTTCATGGGCGTCTCCGCGAACGGGTGCCACACGAACATCTCGCTCTGGGGCGGCAACGAGAACCTGTTCCTTCCGGACACGGACGACGTGCACATGCCGAGCCATACCGGTCTGCACGCGGTCGGGGGCATCCTCGAGCACCTGCGCGGACTCACCTGCATCACGGCTCCGACCGTGAACTCCTACCGCCGCTTCTGGGAGACCGGGTTCTGGGCTCCGGTCTTCGCGGACTGGGGGTTCCAGAACCGGACGACGGCGCTCCGCATCTCCTCACCCGACCGTTTCGAGTACCGCTCGGTCGACGCCTCGGTGAACCCGTACCTCGCCCTCGCAGGGCTGATCAAGGTCATGGACGACGGCATCCAGCGCAAGCTCGATCCGGGCGAGCCGGAGGAGGGCAACATCTACGAGGCGATCGCCGCCGGCAAGGACGTCACGCGCGTCCCGATGACGCTCGGCGAGGCGCTCGACGCGCTCGAGCTGGACGACGTCGTGAAGGGCGCGCTTCCAGGCGAGATGTACCGTGTCTTCATGCACTACAAGCGGGACGAGTGGGAGCGCTACTGCGCGACCGTCTCCGACTGGGACATGCAGGAATACCTCGACGTCCTGCCCTAGGGGAACGCATGTGCGGCATCGCTGGGATCATCTACCGGGACGGGACCACCCAGCACCCGATCGGGGACGAGATGACACGGATGCTGCAGTCGATGAAGCACCGCGGCCCCGACTCGACGGGCTACGCGCTGTACGGGACGTCCGAGAACGGGGCGCTCGTCATGCGCTACAAGCTCGCCGACGCGAACACGCCGCGTGACTTCGACTTCGAGGAGCGCCTCCGCCGTCACCGGTCGGTCGTCGAGTCGCGGCTCGCCGCGCTCGGTGCCCGGATCGACGCGGTCGAGGAGGAGACCCCGTACGCCTTCCGCGTCTCCTTCGACTACGACGGCGACCTCAAGCTCCTCGCCGACTTCGTCGAGGACATCCCCGAGGCCGAGGTGCTCTCGCTCGGCCGCGCGCTCGAGATCGTCAAGGACCTCGGCGACGCGGAGACGGTCCACGAGCAGTACGGGCTCTCCGAGTTCACCGGCACGCACGCGATCGGCCACGTCCGGATGGCCACCGAGTCCGACGTGGACATCGCCGGCGCGCACCCGTACTGGGCGTACCCTTACGCGGACGTCGCGGTCGTGCACAACGGCCAGCTGACGAACTACTTCATGTGGAAGCGCCGCCTCGAGCGCGCGGGACGCCGCTTCATGTCCGAGTGCGACTCCGAGATCATCGCCGTCTATCTCGCGCAGGAGATGAGCGAGGGCGCGACGCTCGAGGAGGCGATGTCGAAGTCGCTCGACGAGCTCGACGGCGTCTTCACGTACATCGCGGTGGCGAAGGACGAGCTCGGGGTGGCGAAGGACGAGCTCGCGGCGAAGCCGCTCGTCCTCTACGAGTCGGACGACCTCGTCGCGCTCGCCTCGGAGGAGATCGCGATCCGCGCGATCGTCGACCACGAGATCGACACGTACGACCCGTACGAGCGAGAAGTGCTCGTCTGGAAGCGATGACCCAGGTCACCTACGACGCGCGCGGGCTCGCCGAGCCGTTCGCCGAGGTCCCGAAGAT
>JBOHBD010000297.1:0-2132 GCA_050698195.1 Gaiellaceae bacterium | reverse complement strand
TCCAGCCAGCGCTCGACGGCGCTCTCTGAGTAGATCCGGTCCATTCCGATCCGGATGGACTCGAGCTCGCCGCGTTGGGCGGCGCGGCGGATGGTCTCCGGGTGCAACCCGAGGATCTCCGCGAGCTCGCGGGTCTTGTAATGCCGCTCGATCACCGGCCCGTCGCCGTCAGCTGGGAAGCGCAGCTCACCATTTCGTCGGAACCGCAGAGTTTAGCAAAAATGCTGAGATACCTATAGATGCGATGAGCGGCTAGACTGCCGTACGACGATGACAAGCGGACAGCTGATCCGCTCGGCCCGGCTGCAGGCCGGGCTCACCCAGGCGGAGCTCGCCGAGCGGCTGGCGGTGCCGACGAGCTCGATCGGGCGCTGGGAGAACGACACCGTCGAGCCGGGCTACTCCACGCTACGCGGGGTGCTGCAGGCCTGCGGCTTCGACCTCCCGCCCGTGCTCGAGCTCTACGAGCCCGACCAGAAGCTCGACGCCCGCATCGAGGAGGTGCGCAGGCTCACCCCCCAGGAGCGGCTCGCGAAGATGCTGACGCGCCGCCGCCTGTGGGCGCTCGACCCATACGCGCTGCTGCGCGAGCTCGAGTACGCGCGCGTCTCCTACGTCGTCATCGGTGGCCTCGCCCGCATCATCCACGGCTCCCAGGAGACGACCGAGGACCTCGACATCACCCCCTCCCTGCGCCCCGACAACCTGCGCCGCCTAGCGGAGGCGCTCGAGGCCCTGAACGCCCGCCGCGTCGACATGCAACCGCTCCGTATCGAAGAGCTCGACCCCGAGCAGGAGCCGTGGGTCCCGCTCGTCTGCGAGGGCGGCGAGCTCCACGTCGTCGCCCGCCCGCGCGGCACCCGCGGCTACGACGACCTCCGTCGGCGCGCGAACCGCGAAGCGCTCGGCGAGGGCCTCCGCCCCTCCGTCGCCGACCCGGCAGACCTCGTCCGCATGCTCGAGGCGCACGACGTCCCCGTCCGCGACCCGCACGTGCTCCCAACCATGCGCCGCCTCCTCGAGCTCGGGCACTCGATCGAGCGCTGACGACGACCTCGCGACTCCCGGCGGCTCAGCTTGTGGTCGTCGAAGCACGCCCGACGGCGACGACGACCACCAAGACAGGACGCCGGAGGACGCGGCGAACGGCCCCCAGCGCGGGGCACGCATTCGAACCTCCTTGAGCGAGTTGTGCGACTCTAGAACGAGGTTCGCGCTGATGACAACGGCGCATGATGGGCCGGACCGGAGCGCTGGCGGAGAACCGCTCGCAGATCGACCTCGTCGAGATCCCTGTCCGTTTGCGCCGGTGGCGGGCTCGAGAATACGGTAGGAGCACCGTGAAAGTGCGGCGAGATTGCCGCTGCTCCTGCTCCATGCTGCTCCTACGGTCGACTCCACGCGTCATGGAGTACGACCGAAGGAGGACGAACATGTGGTCACGACTTTCCGTTGCGATCGTCGCAGTCGTCGTGGTGCTCATCGCGGCAGCGACGGGCATCGCTGACCCCGGCTTGGGCGACGTCCAGAAGCATCGCCACTGGATCGACACCCCCGCGGGCAGCGTGCAGGTGGGCCCGAACGTCTGCGACAACCCCGGCTTGCAGAACGCGTTCAACCAGTTCCACAACAACGCGCATCGGGCGACCGATCCGGCCGCGATCGGACCGGCAGCGCCCGGCCTGAACAACGACCTCGGGGCGGAGATCCGCTCCACGGGCTGCTGACGCGATCATGCCGGGCAAAGTCGTGGTCAACCTCGTCGACCGGTCTCGAAGATCCCGAGCGCGTCACGGTCGCCTTCCTGGTCGGAGGCGCCGCTGCTGAGCGAGGTCAGCAGGTCGCGATGTTCCTGACGAAGGAGGCCGTGCGCCTCGCGCTCGAAGGCTTCGCGAAAGGCGTTGCCTGCGATGGCTGCCCGCCGCTTACACGCCTGTTCCAGCAGTTCGCGGAGTCGGGCGGCGAGCTGCTCGTCTGCCCGATCTGCGCCGCTGCACGCGGGGTCGAGGAGGCGAGCCTCGTCGGGAACGCTCGGCTCGCGGGCGCGACGCCTATCGTGGATTGGATCGGCGACGAGCCGGCGTCGGTCTTCAGCTACTGAGACGTGCTGCTCGTACCTTCCATCCGAGGAC
>JBOHBD010000296.1:0-5002 GCA_050698195.1 Gaiellaceae bacterium | reverse complement strand
CGCGGCCAGCTCGCGATCCAGTACGTCGCGTGAATGGCGCCGTCCGTCCGGTACGCGTTCCACGACTCCTCCGTCCCAAGCGGCCATGCGGCGGCCTCGTCGATGCCATCGCGGTCGGGGTCGGCGGCCGCCAGCTGCGCGAGGCCCGGCCGCGACCAGGGGTCGAACGCCACGCGGATCGCGGTCGCGACCATGCCGGGGCGAAGCGCGCCCACGACACGGATGTCTGCGGTGGCTAGGCGTTCTGCGAGCGCTTCTACCTCGCGCAGGAGGACCGCGCACGCTCCGGCGTCGGGTCCCTTCTCTCCACCCATGCGCTTGATGGGACGCCAAGCCCGTTTGGCGTCGATCTGCACAGACACGAAGAGCTCGTGATCGCGCGTCACGGCCGGGGCCCTCGATGTCAGCTCGAGGTACGACCGCATGGGGAGCGAGTCGAGCGGAACGACGTCGCGCGCCCACGCTTCGCCGAGGTAGCGGCCGATCTCGTCGCCGTGGGCGGGGACGGTGCGCTCGACCCACTGGATCCGGCTCACCGGCGATCCCTCACGCGCAAGACCGGCGAGCACGCCGCCCCAGCCGGCCTGCCTGCTCTCCTGCTCGGTCCGGTCGAGGAGCCCGAACGACGTCACGCGCACCGCCAGCACCGCGGTGTACGACCGCGTGCGGCGGTCTTTCAGCACCCCGACCGGCTCGCCGTGGAACGGTGCCGCGAGCAGTTCGAGGTCTCGACCGACCTCGGGAAGCGAGGCGATCGGCTCCGGCCGTCCGTCCGCCGTGAGCCGTGCGCCGGCGTTGGGGGCCGGTGACCGCCGGACGTGTCTGCCGAGCGCCGTGGCGGTGGCATGGCGGGCGATGACCGGCAGCCACGCATCGGCAGAGCGGCCGCCGACCGGCCAGAAACAGAACGCGACCGCGACAAGCGCCAGCGCCAGAGCGGCCACGACGCCCGCGCCGCTTGAGAGCACACGCATCAGAATCACCCCCAGCGTGAGACTGAAGGCGATCACGATCACCTGGACCGGCCGTAGCGAACCGATCAGCCCCCGCCGCTCGAGCGGGCCGAAGCGGTAGCGCTGATACTCGCCTGCGTTCACGCTTCACCTCGGTCGATCGGTGGACGCCGGTCAGGCGGCGGCTCCGGCGGCGGGCGTCGATCAGGCGGCGGTTCGGGAGGCGGGCGTCGGTCGAGCGGCGGTTCAGACGGCCGCGGTCGCGGCGGGGGAGGCGTCTCAGGCGGCCGCGGCCCGGATGCGACGCCGGGCGTTGTGGGGCGCGACGGGTCGGGCTGACCCGTCTGCGTGCGGGGTTCGGCCGTCGAAGGGGCGGAGGAACGCCCAGGGGATGCGGTTGGCGCGCGGCCCGGTGCGCTCACCACGCCTCCGACCTGGTCGGCGCCGCCGCCTGAGTCGAAATGCCGCGACTCCGCGTCGTCCGCCGACGAGGAGCCCTGCGCGCGAGGGCTGCCGATGTAGATCGCCGCCGGTCTCCCGCCGCTGCTGCCGGACGTTGACCCCCGCGAATGCCGGTCCATGGCCTGACGCATGTAGACGGCGGGGCTGTGCACACCGGCCGATCCGGCTGCGCTCTGCACGGCCGACCGTTGGTGGACGACGCTCGCAGCGGCGAGCTCCATCATCGGGATCATTCGTAGGAGGGCGAAGGGCGACCAGGCGGCGAGGACGAGGATCGCCGAGCCGGCGAGCATCTGCTCGAAGGTGGTGCTGTCGCTTTCCGCGACGCCGGTGTTGGCGATTGCTGCGGTGGCGAGCGTGAGGATCGAGATGATGACGAACTTGGCGAGGATGATCGCGATGAGTAGCTCGACGAGCCGTCGTGCCCAGCGGCTGGTCGCGGGCCAGACCATCGCGACGAAGGTGAGGGGGAGAAAGAAGACGCAGATGTAGATCGCGGCGTCGCGGATGATCATCTCGAGCCAGAGCACGAAGGCGCCGAGCGCGAGGATGATCGCGCCGAGGAAAACGCCGAATAGCGGGATGCCCGAGTCCTCGTCGAGCGCGTTCTTGTATGCGTCTCCGACCGCCTGGAGGAGGTTGTCGGACTGCTCGGTTCCGAGGCTCGCGACGACGGCGGCGGACATGTCGTCCGTGATCGCGACGAGCAAACCGGTGGCGGCGATCGCGACTCCCGCGAAGATGAACGCCATCGGGAGGTAGCCGAAGGCGGCGCGGGCGAGGATCCAGATGTCCTGGCGGATGACCGACTGGATGACCGCGAGCATGAGCATCAGGAGAGCGAGCGCGCCCGCGATCGCGAGCATGGCTTGGTACTGCCCTTCGAACCAGCCCGCTCGGAGGTCGGGGCTGCTCGTGTTCTCGATCAGCTCGCCGACCTTGCCCGCGACCCAGACCGCCGCATTCGTGACCCACGCTGTGACGCTGCGCATGACGAACTCGCCGGCCTCGGCGGCAGCCTTCTTGACCGCGCCCGCGACGGCGTCGCACACGTTCCCGACGACCGGCAGGTTGCACGGGTTGAGAGAGACGCCGCCCCCTCCGGAACCGGACTGCGGGGAGGCGTCGGGGACGCTGCCCTTCGGCCCGACATTGATCGTGAACTCGCGCTCCGACTTCCGCGGGATACACCAGCCCGCAGAGGGTGGATCCTCGTCGCTGAGCTCGACCCAGAAGGACCAGTTTCCTCCCTGCGTAGGGGTGCCGCTCACGAGGCCGCTCGAGGCAAGGGAGAGTCCCGGCGGCAGGGACCCGTTTAGAATCCGGAACTGGTAGGGAAGCGCGGGGCCGCAGCCACCGTCGCCCTTGAACTGGTGGTAGTAGCGCGACCCAACCGCCCCGTCCGCCACCTGATAGCTGTCGTCGGTGAACCGGATCGCAGCTGCGCTCGGCACGATCACAAGCGCTGCCAACGCGACGGTTGCGGCCGCAAGCACCCTCCGTTTGCGCTCACGGTTCGGCACGCTCGAACTCCTCGAAGCGGGGGATCGCGGCGAAGAGGTCGCCCGGGGCGTAGGCGGTCTCTACGGTCGAGAGAGGAGGCGTCGGTCCGGAGGAGCTCGCGAACGAGCTGACCTTCCAGGCACCGGCTTCCCAGACGAGCGAGACGATCTGCGTCCGCCATGACTGCTGCGGTTGGACCGTCGCCCCGCTGCCGACAATGCCGACATACCAGACTGCGATCGTGGCCTCAGCGGACGAGTAGCGCTCGACCCGATAGCCCACGGGAACCGAGCGGAGGACGATCACCGGCCGGGGGACGGTGTCGGCACCGAGCTTCGCGCGCGTTTGAGCGCTCGCTTCCGCGAACGCCGCGATCAGTTGGAGGCGTGATCCACGGGAGGCGATACGTGAGACGACCGTGCGTAGACGACCAGGCTCCAGCAGCACATCGCCGTCGAAGGCGGTGACGGCGCGTGTCGCGGCGGTGACTGCGCCCGGGCGGGTCCGCGCCGCTGGCGCGACCCTGGGTTGAATCGGACTTGCCCTCGGCACGTCCGGCGATGCCGCGCGCGTCGCAACCGGCGGTTGGCGTGCGGGAGCGATCCGGCTTCCGATGGCGAGGCCGATCGCCAACAGCGTGAGCGCCGCCAGGGCCGATGCGAGAACGAGTCCGCGACCTCGGGGTTCCGGACGCGGGATGCTGATGTCGCGCCCGGGCATCGCTACTTGACCGTGCGGCCGAGGTTCTCGAAGAACGCGACGATCGCGGGCGCCGCTCCGATGAGGAAGGCAGCGAGCGCGGAGATGAGCGTCCCGCGCCGTCCCATCGAGGCGTGGTGGTAGTTGCCTGAGTGGGAGGCAAGCGCCCACACGGCTGCCGAGACCAGCAGACCCGCCAGAGCTGCAAGGAGCGCCCAGAAGGCAACGCCTGAGATGAGGCTCTGGAGTGCCTCGGTGCCCGGGAGTCCCTGCGGGTCCGGCTGTCCCCCAAGGTCGGTCTGGGCGACGATGAGGGTCGAGCGGAACGACATCTCACGACCTCCTTCTCGATGGTTCGGCAAAACCGCGCGCGAGAGTGGCGGCGAGCTCGAGGAGCGCATCGCGCGTGCTTGGTCGAAGCGCCTCGAGCACGACCTCCGCGCCCGTCTCGACGTGGGAGTCCCAGGGAATGCGCACGCATGCGCGGCAGCGCGAGGCGAAGTGCTCCTCGATCCGGTCCACGTCGATGTCGCCCTGCCGTGCGCGCACCCCGTTCAGCGCGGTCACGGCGGCCTGGGCGAGATCTTCGTGACCGTGGGCCTCGAGCCAGTCGAGCGTCGAGCTCGCAGCGCGCGCACCGTCGAGTCCCGTGGGACTGATGAGCACGATCTGGTCGGCCGCGTCGAGAACGCCCTGAGCTGCCGGGCTGAGCACCCCGGCCGCGGTGTCGAGGCAGACCAGGTTGTAGTGGCGCTCAACCAGCTCGACGGCCTCACGGACGGTCGAGCGCTCGAGTGTGTTCGCATCGAGGCTGTCGTCGCCCGCGATCACCTCCAGCCGGCTCTCAGCCTGGGAGCTGTAGGCGCGGACGTCCGAGTACCTGTGCAGCGCGGCTCGGTCGTGCAGAAGCGTCGCGATCGTCTCGTCGGTCTCGCGCCGGAGGCGATACCCGAGCGTTCCCGCATCCGGGTTCGCATCGAGCGCGACGACGCGGTCTCCGCGATGCAACGCGAACGTGTGCCCAACGAGGAGGCAGGTCGTCGTCTTGCCGACCCCGCCCTTGCGCGAGACGAACGCGACCGTACGGCAGCCGGTTATCGGCGCCTTCACCTGCGCGGCAAGCTCGCGCCGGCGCAGTTCGGCCGGGCTGGGGCCGACTGAGACTGTGCCTCCGGTAGCCACGTAGACCGCGCGGCGCCACCCATCTGCCGCTGGACGAGCCTTCGGTCGCAGCATGCGCTCCGGGGTGAAGTCCGCGGCCGTCAGCCGTGGCGGCCGGGGACGGGTGCATCCGCCGTTTTGCTCCGCCAAGAGGATCGGGACGAGATCGTCCTCTTCGGGCCAGAACGTGCGCAGGTCGCGCCGCTCGAGGGTCATCTCCTACC
>JBOHBD010000295.1:0-4497 GCA_050698195.1 Gaiellaceae bacterium | reverse complement strand
AACCTACGCAGCGGCGAGCGAGTGCTGTGCGGCGGCATCGACCAGAGCGGCGAGCAGGAGTCCTCCGTCCGCCGATCCCAAAAGCGGGTCGACCGCGTGTTCCGGGTGTGGCATCAAGCCGAGCACGTTGCCGCGCTCGTTCGTCACGCCCGCGACACCTCCGAGCGAGCCGTTGACGTTCTCGGCGTAGCGCAGCACGATCTGTCCGCGCGCAGCGAGTTGCATGAACTGACCCTCGTCCGCGTACCACGCGCCTTCGCCGTGCTTGACGGGGAGGACGAGCTCCTGACCCGCCTCGCAACGGCGTGTGAACAGCGTGTCGGAGTTCTCGATCCGCACGGTCGCGTCGCGACAGACGAACTCCAGCTGCTCGTTCGGGCGCAGCACCCCGGGAAGAAGCCGTGCTTCGCAGAGGATCTGGAACCCGTTGCAGATCCCGAGCACGGGCCCTCCCGCGGCCGCGAAGCGGCGCACCGCGTCCATCGCAGGCGCGAGGCTCGCGATCGCACCGCACCGAAGGTAGTCGCCGTAGGAGAAGCCGCCCGGCAGCACGACGGCACCAGTCTCCGGTGGAAGCTCGGGCTCCGCATGCCATACGAGAACCGCGGCGGCACCGACTGCACCGAGTGCCCACGCGGCATCGCGATCGTCGTTCGAGCCCGGGAAGACGACGACCGCGACGACAGGCTGCGCCATCACGACTCCTCCAGCCGGACCTGGACGCTCTCGATCAGCGGGTTGGCGAGCAGCTCGGTGCACATGCGCTCGATCTGCTGGCGGGCCTCGCTTTCGCCTTCCGCCTCGAACTCGACGTCGATCACGCGACCGACGCGGACCTGGCCGACGTCGAACCCGAGCTTCCGCAGGGATCCCTGGACGGCCTGCCCCTGTGGATCGAGGATCCCCTGCTTCGGTCGCACGAGTACGGTGGCTCTCACGTCAGCACGATCCCCGGGGACGCAACGTAGCGGTCGAACGGGATCTCGGTGAGCCGCTCGAACGCCTCCACGTACCGTGCTCTCGTGCCGGCGACGACCTCGTCGGGCAACTCCGGTCCCGGAGCGGACTTGTCCCATCCGGTCTGCTCGCACCAGTCGCGGGCGAACTGCTTGTCGAACGACGGCTGCGCCCTCCCGGGCGCGTAGTCGTCACGCGGCCAGAAGCGGGACGAATCCGGGGTCAGCACCTCGTCGCCGAGGGTCAGCGTCCCGTCGGGTGCAACGCCGAGCTCGAACTTCGTGTCGGCGAGGATGATCCCGCGCGCCTCCGCGTGCGTTGAACCGACCTGGTAGAGCGCGAGGGCCGCCTCCTTCGCCGCCCCGTACACGTCGGGCCCGCAGAGAGCAGCCGCGGTGTCCTCGTCGATGTTCTCGTCATGCCCCCCGAGCGCCTTCGTCGCGGGGGTGAAGATGGGGCTCGGCAGCCGATCGGATTCCCGTAGGCCCGGGGGCAGCGCATGGCCGCAGACGCCCCCGGTCTCCGCGTAGTCGCGCCAACCCGAGCCGGCGAGATACCCGCGGACGACACATTCGATCGGAAGCATCTCCAGCTTCCGGCAGACCATCGTGCGCGCGTCGGGCCCGAGCTCGAGGAGATGATTGGGAAGGATCGCGCGCGTCCGCGAGAACCAGAATGCCGAGAGCCCGGTTAGGACGCGTCCCTTGTCGGGGATGGGGGTCGGCAGGACGACGTCGAACGTCGAGATCCGGTCGCTGGCGACGAGCAGCAGGCGGTCGTCGCCGACCGCGTAGATCTCTCGCACTTTTCCGCTCGCGACGTGGACGGCGTCAGGCACGAACCGCTTCCCGGTCGGCGACCAGGTGTCGGAGCCGCGCGAACACCACGTCGACGTGTGCCGTGAAGGCGCCGAGATCGAAGACCTGGTCGAGGTCGACGCGTCCCGCGATCTCGGCATCTGCGCGGACGAGATCCCGGAAGTCGAGGCCCTCGTCCCACGCACGCGTCGCGTGTCGCTGGACGGCGCGATACGCGGCATCGCGGTCGTGACCCGACTCGACGAGCGCGAGCAGCAGGCGCTGGCTGTAGAACAGCCCGCCGGTGGCCTCGAGGTTCGCCCGCATCCGCTCGGGCCGCACTACGAGCCCGCGGACGAGCCACGTGAACCGGTCGAGCATGTAGTCGAGGGCGAGGAAAGCATCGGGCAGCGCAACCCGCTCGGCGGACGAGTGGCTGATGTCGCGCTCGTGCCACAGGGCGACGTTCTCGAGACCCACGAGCGCGTAGCCCCGCAGCAACCGTGCAAGCCCGCAGATCCGCTCCGCCACGATCGGGTTCCGCTTGTGCGGCATCGCGGACGAGCCCTTCTGGCCGCGCGCGAAGGGCTCTTCCACCTCACGCACCTCGGTGCGCGCGAGATGTCGAATCTCGAGCGCGAACCGGTCGAGCGACGACGCGACCAAGGCCAGCGCCGCAAGGAGCTCCGCATGCCGGTCGCGTTGGAGGATCTGGGTGGAGGTCGGCGCCGGCTCCAGCCCGAGCACGTCGCATGCAAGGCGCTCGACCTCGGGCGTCACCGCCGCATACGTCCCCACGGCACCCGACAGCTTTCCGACGCGCATTCCTTCGAGGGCGGTCTCGACCCGTCGCCGGTCCCGAGCGAGTTGGAACGCCCAGCCCGCCAGCTTCAACCCGAACGTCGTCGGCTCGGCGTGAACGCCGTGAGTGCGACCGATCGTCAGAGTCTCGGCGTGTTCCTCGGCCCGCTCCGCGACGGCCGTGAACGCGCGGTCGATTCCGTCGACGACGAGCCGGCCGGCCTCCTGGACCGTCACTGAGAGCGCCGTGTCCAGAACGTCCGACGACGTGAGCCCGTAGTGGAACCAGCGCCCGTCGGGGCCGAGCTCTGCGGAGACTGCGTCGACGAATGCGGCGACGTCGTGATTCGTCGTCTTCTCGAGCTCCGCGACTCGCGCGACCGTCGGTGTCGTTGCGCGAGTCCGGATCGCCTCAACCGCGGCGACCGGCACCGTGCCGACCTGAGCCCACGCCTCGAGCGCTGCCAGCTCGACGGAAAGCCATCGCTCGAGCTTTGCCTCCTCCGACCAGATGCGCGCCATTGCGGGTCGGGAGTAGCGCGTGATCACTGCGGCGATTGTAGTCGTGGCGCCCGGCTGCCCCAGTGTTCGCCTCTTGGCGCGAAGCCGTGTGCCACATGTGAGCGTTGCCACGTTAGGCTCGAAGTGGGAGGAGGCGAGGGGTGGCCCCGGGGGCCGGAGGACTGGTTAGCTGTCGTGAAGAGCGAACGTCTCGCCTTCTGCTGCCGCGAGGGCGATGTCCTCCCTTCGGCGCACGCCAGCGAACTCGATGTGGTCGGCTGCTCGATACGCGGCGGTGCGTGCGTCGGCGACCGTCTTGCCGAGCCCCGTGACCGTGAGGATCCGGCCGCCATTGGTGACGAGGCGGTCGCCCTGGAGCGCCGTCCCCGCGTGGAAGACGAGGCCGCCCGCGGCTTCCGCATCCTCGACACCCGCGATCGCCGACCCGCGATCGCCGGCATCGGGGTAGCCGGCCGCAGCGAGCACGACCGACACCGCGGCCCCGGGAGCGGTCTCGACCCCGACGCCGCGCAGCTCGCCCGCCGCCGCTGCCGCGAGGAGCTCGAGCAGGTCACCCTCGAAAAGCGGGAGCATCGACTGCGTCTCGGGATCGCCGAAGCGGCAGTTGAACTCGAGCACGCGCGGGCCGTCGGCCGTCAGCATCAGCCCGGCGAAGAGCACTCCGACGAAAGGCGTGGCACGCCGGCCGAGCTCGGCCAAGACCGGCCGGTGGATCGAGTCCAGCAACTCGTCCTGAACCAGCCCGCCCAGACCTGGGACAGGTGCGTACGAGCCCATCCCGCCCGTGTTGGGCCCCGTGTCGCCGTCGTAGGCTCGCTTGAAGTCCTGCGCTGGTGCGAGTAACACCGCCTCGTGGCCGTCGCAGACGGCGAAGAGCGACACCTCCGGCCCTTCGAGGAGCTCCTCGACGACGAAGTCGCGGCCGAACGCGCCGACCGCCTGGAGCGCCGCGTCGAGCTCGACCTGGGTCGGACAGACGAAGACGCCTTTCCCGGCCGCGAGTCCGTCGGCCTTCACGACGCACGGGGGCCTCGCGACGGGCAGCTGTGCCGCAGTGGCGACGCCCGCGGCAGCCATGACCTGCTTCGCGAACGACTTCGAGCCCTCGATCGCCGCCGCCGAAGCGCCGGGGCCGAAGACGCCGATCCCGGCAGGCCGGAGGACGTCGGCCACACCGGCGACGAGCGGCGCCTCCGGCCCGACGACGACCAGGTCGATGTCGAGCGCGTGTGCAAGCGCGAGCAGGCCCTCGGCATCTTCGGCGCGGATCGGATGGCACTCACCGAGCCGGGCGATCCCGGGACTTCCTGGAGCGGCATGAAGCTCGGTCAGCGACGGCGCTTGCGCGAGCTTCCAGGCGAGCGCGTGCTCGCGTCCCCCCGAGCCCACGAGGAGAACCCGCATCGGGCGAGTCTATGGG
>JBOHBD010000294.1:0-2730 GCA_050698195.1 Gaiellaceae bacterium | reverse complement strand
CCTGTCACGCCGGAGGTCGCGGGTTCGAGTCCCGTCGCTCCCGTCTAGAGATGCGTGTGCAGATCACTGCTGCAGTGCCTGTCGCGACGTGAAGCTGAGCATCACCAGTCGTCACTCGTTCGTCAGGTGCTGCCAATGTCCGCCGTCCAACCCGGGGTCGAGGCCGAAGATCTCGGCGTAGCGCTCATGCAGCTCGGAAGCTGCTTCGTGCGCCGTCTCCTCGGCCAGGAACCCGCCCGCGAGGTGCGTGTCGAGTCGGTTGAAGTACACCTCCCAGCCAGCGGCATGCTGCGCTGCGAGTGCTCGGTCGTCGAAGACGTGCGTGAAGATGAGTAGGCAGCCGTCGCCGTGAGGCGGGAGCTCGAAACGAAACTGTTCAGCTCCCCAGCGGTACGCGAGCACCGTGGGCGCGTTGACCTCCGTGATCTGTCCCTCCCCTTGGCCTTCCTCGTTGGTGAAACGAGCGCCCGGCTTGAGCTCCCAGTTGGGTACCGGGGGTACCAGCGCCGCAGCTCCTCGGGCTCGCTGATCGCTCGCCATACCCGCTCCACGGTGTGGTCGAGGCGGCGCTCGAAGCGGAGCGCGGGCCGGTCGTCGACGGTGATCAGGCTACCGTTCATTGCGGGTCCTACTCCAGGTGTCGTTCGAGTGCGTCGAGGCGGCCCGACCAGAACTCTCGGTAGGGCTCGAGCCACGCATCGACTTCGGCGAGCGGCTGCACACGCAGGCCGTACCAGCGGCGGCGCCCCTCCGCGCGCACGTCCACCAAGCCGGCTTCGCGAAGCACGCGCAGGTGCTTCGAGACGCCGGGCTGGCTGATCTTGAGGCGCACCACGAGCTCGGTCACCGAGCGCTCGCTGCTGCGCAGCAGGTCGAGGATCTGCCTGCGGTGCGGCTCAGCCAGTGCCGCATAGGTGCTCATCAGCGATCATATTACCGCTTGGTTATGTATTCTGCCGAACCAAGTCCGCCGAGTCACGCCTCCGTGGGAACCGTGACCGAAGCGCCGCGCTCGGCTCGATCTGTGAAATAGTCAGTGTGCCGCAGCTCCGAGCCTGGAGCCGTCAGATCGAGGGCGCGCAGGGGAAGTCCTAACGCCGCGTCGACCCGAGAGGGACCCGCGCAGCGAGCCGGCGCGCCGAGAAAGGAGCCGAGATGCGTCCCACGAGGGAACCCGCGATCCTCACGATCGCGGCCGTCCGCGAGTCCGCAGCCGGCGACGCGATGGAGTGCCTCTTCAACGAGCGGCAGCAGATCTACACGCTGCCAAGGGCAGCGCGCACGCGCGAGCCGGCGCTTCGTCGTCTCAGGGAGGCTCTCGACCGCAAGACGCCGCTCAAGGCCATCCTCAATCCGCGGCGCGGGGTCATCGAGCGAGTAGCGGAGCCGTCGGGCCGCGAGTTGCGTGAGTTCGAGAAACTCCGCATCCCGCTCGAGAAGCCCGAGAAGATGATGCGGATCGACGTCTCCAGGATCGATCCGACGACGTTCAACATCGTCGACTACTACCTCGACCTCCCGGTCTTCAAGCTCTGCAAGAAGACCATCCCCAGCTACAAGGTCGCCAAGGACATCCTCGACTTCTGCGCGGCCCAGTCGTGCCACTTGCCCGGGCCGCCGGCGATCTCCCATTGCATCCCGTTCCAGTACGCCCGCGACGGCTGCTACGCGCGGGCGCACAAGATGCGCCAGATCATCGAGGATCAGTACGGCTACTGCTCGGAGAAGGTCTTCAGCTTCGCGCTCGACGACGACACGCTCGCGGTGCGGGCGAACAAGTGGGGCGGCTGCTGCGTGACGTGGTGGTACCACGTCGCCCCCCTCGTCCGGGTGCGCGTCAGGATCAAACTCCCGCCGGTCGTGAACCTCGACTTCACGCTCGCGATGGTCATCGACCCGAGCATGTTCGACAAGCCGGTGCTGCTGAGCACCTGGCTCATGGCACAGGAGGAGAAGTCCTGCGCGGCCAACGCGAAGGTCACGACGTACTCGATCCAGCCGAGCTCGGCCTACTGGCCGCAGGGCGAGCCGGGCTCGTTCGGGACGGACCCCACGTACGCGCTGACCCACGGCACGCTCTTGAGCTACAAGAACCTAACGACCTGTCCCTAGCGTTGGATGTCATGAGTCGCGAGCCGCAGCCGGGGCTCTACCGGGAGCTCACCGTCGCGCGCGTCCGGAGCCTCGAAGGTGCCGACCACGTCGAGGTGATGTTCTTTGAGTCCCCTCAGATCTTCCTGCTCTCGCGCGCCGGCCCGCGTTTCGACGAGCTGCTCGATCGGTTGCGAGAGGGCCAGCGCGTGCACGTGGGGCTCGTGTCACTCGACAGCGACGTGATCATGGACGTGCGGGTCAGATAGCCAGGACGCGTGGTAACAGCTGGTCACGCTTCTGGCCGAGAGCGTGACCCCGCGGACGGTGGACAGCCTTCGCGCAACGAAGAGCCACATCTGCCAACCCGCTGGGCGAGTTCCGCCTGTCATGCCGGAGGTCGAGTGCTCACCCGGCCCAGCCAGAAGGAGGGCCGGCCGCAGCGCATCACCGGACAGGTACAACCCGCTGCGTGGCGCCGCGGTCGGTCCGCCTCACGAGCCCGGAACGCGTCCTGTTCCCCGACGAAGGGATCACGAAGCGGGACCTGTTCGAGTACTACCGCGCGATCGCGCCGGTGCTGGTTCCGCATCTGCGCAACCGGCCGTTCACGATGAAGCGCTCGCCCTACGGAGTGGC
>JBOHBD010000293.1:0-2887 GCA_050698195.1 Gaiellaceae bacterium | reverse complement strand
CCCGCGACCGGGATCGGGTCGATCGCGTCCTGGACCGACCACGAGTAGAGGACGAACTCCTTCGCGTCCTCGACGATCCGCGCACCGAGATTCGGGTCTACCTCGACGGTTGCCATCTGCACGCTCCTTCGCTTGCTCGCCGCCACGATCGTAGCCATGCCTTGCGGTCGACGTCCCCCCGCGCGACCATGTACCCCGTGCACGTTGCCGAGCGCGATACGGGCGCGGTCGTCGATCTTCTCGAGCGAGACGACGATCTCCAGGCGCTCCGCGACGCGTTCGAGGAGACGACGCGGGGTCGAGGCCGCCTCGTCCTCGTCGCGGGCGAAGCCGGAGTCGGAAAGACGGCACTGCTGCGAACGTTCTGTGCCGGCAGGAATGGCGCGGCGCGAGTTCTCTGGGGTGCCTCCGACTCGCTCTTCACGCCACGCGCGCTCGGTCCGCTGCTCGACGTCGCCCGATCCACGGGAGGAGACCTCGATCGGCTCGTACGTGCGGGAGCCTGGCCGCACGAGGTTCACGAGGCTCTCGTCGCGGAGCTGGAGAGAGAAGAGCCGACCATTCTCGTCGTCGAAGACGTCCACTGGGCCGACGAGGCAACGCTGGACGTGCTGAAGCTCCTGGGCCGCAGGATCGAGGAGACCTCGAGTCTCGTCCTCGCCAGCTACCGCGACGACGAGCTCGATCGCGCCCACCCGTTGCGGCTCGTTCTGGGTGAGCTCGCAATGGTGAAGGCAGTCGGCCGCCTCCAGCTGGTGCCGCTCTCGCCGGCCGCGGTCGAGAACATCGCCGAGCCCTTCGGGGTGAACGCGGACGAGCTCTATCGGACGACGAGCGGAAATCCATTCTTCGTCACCGAGGTGCTCGCAGCGCGAACGGCGGGAATCCCGCAGACCGTCCGCGACGCCGTGCTCGCCCGTTCCGCGCGCCTCAGCGCCGAGGCGCGGGCGCTCCTCGAGGCCGTCGCCGTGGCGCCGCCGCAGGCGGAGCTCTGGCTGTTGGAGGCGCTGGCGGGAGACGTCTTCGACTTACTCGACGAGTGTCTGGCCTCGGGAACGCTCGTTGCAGAGCCCGGGGGCGTGGTGTTCCGCCACGAGCTCGCGCGGCTGGCGATCGAGGAGTCGACGCCGCCGCACCGCAGCGTCGAGCTGCATCGAAGGGCGCTCGCGCGACTTGCCGCTCCACCTGCCGGCGGCCGCGATCTCGCGCGACTCGCACACCACGCGGAGGCCGCCCGCGACACGGCCGCCGTGCTGGAGTTTGCGAGAGCCGCAGCCGCGCAGGCGGCATCGGTCGGAGCGCATCGCGAGGCAGCGGCGCAGTACGCGCGGGCGATCCGGTTCTCCGACGGCCTCCCTCCCGACACGCGAGCCGAGCTCCTCCAGGGACGCGCGTGGGAGTGCTACCTGACCGACCAGGCGGAGGAGGCGGTCTCGGCTCTGGAGGAGGTCGTCTCCTGCTATCGAGAGCTCGGCGATCCTCGCAGGGAGGGCGACACTCTGCGAATGCTCTCCAACGTCCTCTGGTGTCCAGGCCGAATCCAGGAGGCGATGGCGGTCGGCCTGGAGGCCGTGACGGTGCTCGAGCAGCTTCCGCCCGGGCACGAGCTCGCGATGGCGTACAACGGTGTCGCCCAGCTCCACGCGAGGGCGGAGGACGCGGAAGGGACTGCGCACTGGGGCCGCCGTGCGCTGGCGCTCGCCGAGCGCCTCGGCGACGACGAGGGACTCGGCTACGCGCTGAACAACCTCGGCACGGTGGAGTTCCTCGCCGGGGGGCTCGGGGCACGAGCGACGCTCGAACGAAGCTTCGAGATCGCCGAGCGGATCGGTCACGAAGAGCTCGCCACGCGGGCTCTCTACAATCTCGCGCGAGCAAGTGTGCGCCATCGGGCCTTCGACCTTGCACGCGACTACCTCGAGGCGGGATTCGAACGCTGCAAGCGTCACAACGTCGAGATCATGGAGCTCTACCTGCTCTTTCTCCGCGCCCGCCTGGAGCTCGACCAGGGACGCTGGGCCGAAGCGCTCGAAATCGCGATGCCCCTCGTCCTCAGGGAGCGCTGCCGATCGACACTCCCGCGAACCGGAGCTCTCGTCGTGCTCGGGCTCGTCCGGGCGCGGCGCGGCGACCCGGACGTCTGGCCCCCGCTCGACGAGGCGCTCGCGATGGCGAAGCCGACAGGGGAGCTTCCGCGGATCGCGATGGTGGTCGCGGCGCGCGCAGAGGCCGCCTGGCTCGAAGGCAGGCTGGACGCGGTCTTGGAGGAGACTCGGTCGGCGATCGACCTCGGGTTGGGGGAGAACTCGTCGTGGGTCGCATACTGGCGCTCGCTCGCGGGCGTCGACGTAGACATCCCCCGCGGCTCCGCCAACCCGTACGTCCTCCAGATGACAGGCGACTGGAGAGGAGCCGCGGAATCATGGAGCCGGAGCGGGTGTCCGTACGAAGCCGCTCACGCGCTCGCCGGCGCGGATGACGAGAGCGCCATTCACCGCTCCCTGGGCGAGCTGCGGCAGCTGGGTGCTCGCCCCGCGGCGACGATTGTCGCGCGCCGCCTGCGCGAACGAGGCGTGCGAGATGTGCCGCGAGGCCCCCGAGCCACCACCCGGGAGAGCCCAGCCGGCCTCACAGCCCGCGAGACAGAGGTGCTGCAGCTCGTCGCCGACGGGTTACAGAACACCGATATCGCACGACGGCTCTTCCTCTCACCCCGGACGGTGGGACACCACGTGTCCGCGATCCTGCGCAAGCTCGAGGTCGCAACGCGCGGCGAGGCCGCAGCTCGAGCCGGTCGCCTGGGTCTGCTCGAAGATCGGTAGCAGCGGCGCACAAACTAGGTCGTCCGGCCGATGCGGCGTCCCCTCGCTCTTCCTATCGTCATAGC
>JBOHBD010000292.1:0-6487 GCA_050698195.1 Gaiellaceae bacterium | reverse complement strand
CTCTTCTCCGACTCCGACCCGATCTTCTCGACGGTCGTCGCCGAGCGAATGGCGTCTCGCATCCCCGGCGCCGGCCCGGCCGAGTTCGTGTCGGGCGCCGGCCACTTCCTGCAGGAGGAGACGGGCGAGGAGATCGCGGAGCGGATCGTCCGGTTCCTGGCGCAGACCTAGGGGCGAGACATCTCTCGCCCCTCCGAGGTCAACCCACCGTCCAGGTGTCGCCGGAGTGCAGCAGCGCTGCGAGGTCGCCCTCGCCCGACTGCTGGCGCGCCCTCTCCAGCTGCTCGCTCATGAGGTCGTCGTAGACGGGCCGCTCGACCTTGCGGAAGACACCCAGCGGCACCGCGCCGTCGGTCTCGAACGTGATCCGCGAGAGCCCGAACGCGAGACTCGCCTGGGAGCTCGACGCGTCGTGGACGAGGAGCGAGTTCTCCCCCGCTTCCGCCACGTCGACGACCCGGAGCGTCCCATCGGGATACTGGACGACGCCCTTCTCGTCCTCCGCTCCGAAGCGGATGCGCTCGCCGTCTTGGAGGTAGATGCGATTTCCCTTCTCCTCGCGCACGAAGTCGAAGGCGCCGTCGTTGTAGATGTTGCAGTTCTGGAGGATCTCCACGAACGCCGAGCCGCGGTGCCGAGCCGCCGCGCCGAGCACCTCGGTGAGCCCCTTCTTGTCGGTGTCGATCGCACGCGCGACGAAGGAGGCCTCCGCGCCGATCGCGACCGAGAGCGGGTTGAAGGGGTGGTCGAGCGAGCCCATCGGGGTCGACTTCGTGACCATGCCGAGCTCCGACGTCGGCGAGTACTGGCCCTTCGTCAGCCCGTAGATCTTGTTGTTGAAGAGGAGGATCTTGAGATTGACGTTGCGGCGTAGGGAGTGGATCAGGTGGTTCCCGCCGATCGAGAGCGCGTCGCCGTCACCCGTGACGACCCAGACGGACAGATCCGGCCGAGTCACGGCCAGCCCGGTCGCGATGGCGGGCGCGCGCCCGTGGATCGAGTGCATGCCGTAGGTCTGCATGTAGTACGGGAAGCGCGCGGCGCAGCCGATGCCCGAGACGAAGACGATCCTCTCGCGCGAGAGGCCGAGCTCCGGCATGAAGCCCTGGATCACGTTCAGGATCGCGTAGTCCCCGCAGCCGGGGCACCAGCGCACCTCCTGGTCGGACTTGAAGTCCTTCGACGTGAGCTGCGTCGAGCCGCCGTTGCCCTCGTTCATGAGTCCACCAGCGCAGTCATCGCGTCCTCCAGCTCCGCCGCCCGGAAGGGGCGGCCGCGCACCTTGTTGTAGCCGATCGCGTCCACGAGGTACTCCGCGCGGAGCAGCATCCTCAGCTGGCCGAGATTGATCTCCGGGACGAGCACCTTCTCGTAGCTCCGAACGACCTCGCCCGTGTTGCGGGGAAACGGGTTCAGGTGGTGGAGGTGCGCCGTCGCGACCTTCCGCCCGCCGGCACGCACGCGACGGGCGGCCGCGCCGATCGCCCCGTATGTCGAGCCCCACCCGAGCACGAGCGTGTCGGCACCGTCCGGGTCGTCGACCTCGAGCTCGGGGACGTCCGATGCGATGCCGGCCACCTTCGCCGCGCGCAGCCGCACCATCAGGTCGTGGTTCTCCGGGTCGTACGAGACGTTCCCCGTCTCGTCCTCCTTCTCGAGGCCGCCGATCCGGTGCTCGAGGCCGGGCGTGCCGGGGATCGCCCAGGGGCGAGAGAGCGTCTCGGGATCTCGCTTGTACGGGAGGAAGCTCTCCCCGTCGTTCGGCCTCGTGGCGAACTCGGTCGCGATGTCGCGCAGGGCGCCCACGTCGGGGATCAGCCACGGCTCGGAGCCGTTCGCGAGATACGCGTCCGAGAGCAGGAAGACCGGCGTCCGGTACGTGATCGCGATCCGCGCCGCCTCGATCGCCGCCTCGAAGCAGCCGGCGGGCGTCGAGGCAGCGACCACCGGAACCGGCGACTCCGAGTTGCGTCCGAACATGACCATCAACAGGTCGGCCTGCTCCGGCTTCGTCGGCATCCCCGTCGACGGGCCCGCGCGCTGGATGTCGACGATGACGAGCGGAAGCTCGAGCGTGACGGCGAGGCCGACCGTCTCCGACTTGAGGACGATGCCTGGACCCGCCGAGGTCGTCACGCCGAGCGCGCCACCGAAGGCGGCACCGAGCGCCGCGCCCGAGGCCGCGATCTCGTCCTCGGCCTGGAACGTGCGGACGCCGAAGTGCTTCAGGTGTGCGAGCTCCTCGAGGACGCCCGAGGCAGGCGTGATCGGGTACGCGCCGAGGAACAACGGCAGCCCGGACAGCTTGCTCGCGGCGATGAGGCCGTACGTCAGCGCGGAGTTGCCTGAGATCTGGCGGTACGTGCCGGGCGTCAGCTGCGCCGGCGCGATCTCGTACGAGATCGCGAAGTCCTCCGACGTCTCGCCGTAGTTCCAGCCTGCTTTGAACGCCCGCGTGTTCGCGTCGGCGATCTCGGGCCGCTTCGCGAACTTCGTCTCGATGAAGCCGAGCGTCCCCTCGATCGGGCGGTGGTACAGCCACGACATGAGCCCGAGCGCGAAGAAGTTCTTGGAGCGCTCCGCCTCACGGGAGGTGATCCCCTCGACCTCCTTGAGCGCCTCCACCGTCATCGAGGAGAGCGCGACCTCGTGGACGTGGAAGTCCGAGAGCGACCCGTCCTCGAGCGGGTTCGTCGCGTAGCCCGCCTTCTGCAGGTTGCGCTCCGAGAAGGCGTCGGTGTTGACGATGATCGTGCCGCCCTTGGCGAGGTCGCCGAGATTGACCTTGAGCGCTGCGGGGTTCATCGCCACGAGAACGTTCGGCTGGTCGCCCGGCGTCAGGATGTCGTGGTCGGCGAAGTGGAGCTGGAAGCCGGAGACGCCCGGGAGAGATCCGGCCGGCGCGCGGATCTCGGCCGGGAAGTCGGGCAGCGTCGCGAGGTCGTTCCCGAAGACGGCGGTCTCGCTCGTGAAGCGGTCGCCCGTCAGCTGCATGCCGTCGCCCGAGTCGCCCGCGAAGCGGATGACGACCCGCTCGAGCTGCTCGACAGGCTTCGTCTTCGCTATGTCCCGAGGTATAGCTGACGGGGCGGAGCCGTGGGCGGCTCGCGTCTACACGTCTGCTTCCGCGAGGAGCGCCCGGAGGTCGAGCGGGCGCGTGAACATCGCGACCGTCTCTCCGTCCGCACCGCGTGGCCAGTCGGCACGTGGCCGGTCGCGGTAGAGCTCGACCCCGTTCCCGTCCGGGTCGCGCAGGTAGATCGCCTCGCTCACGCCGTGATCGGACGCTCCCTCGAGCGGGACTCCAGCCTCGAGCACCCGCCGCACGGCCGCGGCCAGCGTCCTCCGGTCCGGGAAGCGGACGGCCACGTGGTAGAGGCCGGTCGTCCCCGTGGCGGGAGGTGAGCCGCCCTGCGACTCCCACGTGTTGAGACCGATGTGGTGGTGGTAGCCGCCGGCCGAGACGAACGCCGCCTGATCGCCCAGCCGGGCCTGCTCCTCGAACCCGAGCACGTCCCGCCAGAAGCCGAGCGCCCGGTCGAGGTCGGCGACCTTTAGATGGACGTGGCCGATGTCGACGCGGGGATCGAGCGTGGGGCCTGCCACGACCCCCAGAGTACTCATGGCTGCCCGCGCTGCCGCGACGTTCGCTTCAGCCGGAAGGAGCGAGGCTTGCCTCGAGGTGAGGAGACGCGAGAAAGCGCTCCCGGCGAGGCGGAGAGAGACCCGCGGCGAAGTCGTCGAGCGTGCTTCGAGCCAAGGTCGCCGCGTCGTGCGCGCCGGCGTCGTCACCCGTTCGCTCGAGCACCCGCGCGAGCATCGCCGCGGCCGTCCAGATCGACGGTGGATGCCGGAGCTGCTGCGACTCGACGACGGCGCGCCGCAGCGCCGCTACCGCCTCGTCGGAGCGGCCGAGCTCGAGCAGCGCGGCCCCGAACGTCACGCGCGAGGCTGTGACGTACTTCAGTCGCCTGTAGCGCTCCGCCGTCTCGATGGCGTCGAGCGCTGCCGCCGCAGCCTCCTCCGGCCTCCCGGCGGACAGCTCGACCTCCGCCCTCGCATGCCGGAGACGCGTCATCCAGAGCCACTGGTGCCAGCCCTTCGTCGCGGCAGCGGCGTCCCAGAGCGATGGCCAGGCCGCCTCGGCACGGCCGACGTCGCCGGTGAGGAGGTCGACGACGAGAAGGTCGATCTTGCCGCTCACCTGCGATCCCGGGAAGCTCGCCTCCTCGCCGAGGGCGATCGCTCGCTCGCTGAGGGCACGACACTCGTCGAGGTCGTAGAGCTCGCGGAGGACGCCCGCCCACATGGCGATCGCCCGGCTCGTGAAGCGCGGCTGCACCTCGAGGTCGGCCCCCTGCTTCGCTGCCTGGTCGAGAGCAGCCAGCGCCTCCTCGTGACGACCGAGCCCGGCGAGCGCGAGTCCGACGTGGGCCGGCCCGCTGACCATGCCCTCGACGTATGCGGCCTCCTCCCCGAGCTCTGCGCCGCGTCGTCCCGATTCGAGCGCACGGTCGTAACGCCCCGTCCAGTACGCCTCGATGCTCGTCCAGACGTGAGCCTCGGCAAAGTCACGCGGGCGCGCGCCCGGACGCCACATCGCCAGAGCACGCTCGTTGAGCTCGATGGCGTCGTCGATCGCGCCGTCCATCGAGCCGGCCATGCTCAGCAACGCGAGCGTGGCCGCCTCGAGCTCGGCGTCGCCGAGCGACTCGGCGAGATCGCGCGCTTCCCGCCAGTACCGATGGGCGCCCTCGGCGTCGGCGAGCCAGAACGACGCGCGCCCACGTGCGCTCAGGGCATCGAATCGACGCCTCCCCTCGAGCGCCGGGAGCACTGCGTCGAGCGCTTCGATCGCGGAGGTGTGAAGCCCCGCTTGGACGTGCGCGACGGCACTCGCGAGCCGAACGTCGAGGCGACGCTCCGCGTCGTCGGCGGGGATCAGCTCGAGTGACCGCTGGTAGAGCGCGAGCGCGTCCGTGGCCCATCCTCGCTCCGCCGCGAGGAGCACGTAGCGAAGCTCGTTCTCCGCATTCCCGGCCTCCTGCCAATGGTGCGCGAGAACCGAAGCCCACTCGCCGACACGATCTCCGGCGGCCTCCTCGAGGAATGCGGCGACCTCGGCATGTCGCTTCCGTCGAACTGCGCGGGGAAGCGTGGCGTACGCGACCTCGCGCGTGAGCATGTGCTTGAAGACGAATTGCTGCTCACCGCGGATGCGCGAGACGTCCTCGCGCCGGATGAGATCCCGGGCTTCGAGGCGATCGAGCAGCTCGTCGAGCGACGGGTCGCCAGTGGACGCGAGCGCTCCGGGCCAGAACACCTTCCCGACCACCGCCGCGTCGAGGGCGAGCGCGCGCTCGTCCGGGGGAAGCGTGTCGAGCCGCGCCGCGATGATGCCACGCACGTTCGTGGGCAGCTCGTCCGGCTCCGCGGCGCCTTCCACGAGTGACGCGGCGAGCTCCTCGAGGAACAGCGGGTTGCCTTCCGCTGCGTGCGTGAGGCGATCCGCCGCATCCGCGGCATCTCCGAGCAGCAGCCGCGCGAGCTCGAGGGAGTCGCCCGCGGCGAGCGGGTCGAGCGACAGGGCCGAGTACGCCGGGAAGCCGCCGCCCCAGCCGGCGCGCATCGTCAAGAGCTCCGGTCGCGCGAGGGTGATCAAGAGCACCGGCACCTCACGGAGGCGCGAGGCGAACGACTCGAGCAGGTCGAGCAGACCGGGCTCGGCCCAGTGGATGTCCTCGAACACGAGCAGGGTGGGCGCGTCGCGTCCGAGCGCCTCGACGAGCTTCCGCGCCGCGAAGAACGCGACCTGGCGATCGACGGCCGCGCGGCCCGGCTCGAGACCGACGAGCGTCGAGATCTGGGACGACACCTCCGTCGCGTCTTCGGTCGCGAGCAGCGCGACGACCGTCTGCTCGAGCTTCTGGAGCACGCTGGGAATCGGATCGGTGTCGAAGATCCCGGCGACCTGCTTCACCTGTGCGCCGAACGCGCCGTAAGGGGAGCTGCCACCGTAGGGCAGCGAACGGCCGCGCACGACGCGAGCGCCAGATAGTGCGACCGTGTCGCCGAACTCGGCCGCGAGCCGCGTCTTGCCGATCCCGGCGGGCCCGATGATCGTCACGAGATGCGGTCGCCGCTCGCCGACGACTCGCTCCCAGATGCCCTGCAGAACGACGAGCTCGCGGTCGCGGCCGACGATCGGCGCGCGTGCGCCGGCACGCTCGGCGGGAGGGGACGACGCCTCGATCGCGAGCCAGGCGGGCACGGGCCGCGCCTTCCCCTTCGCCTCGACCGGCTCCGCCGGTCGGTACCGGATGACCGACTGCGTCGCCCGGAACGTCTCCTCCCCGACGAGGATCCCGTTCGTGGGCGCGGCCGTCTGCAGACGTGCGGCCGTGTTGACGACATCGCCGGCGGCCATCCCCTCGCCCTCGGACGCCTGGACGTCGAGCGCGACGATCGCCTCACCGGTGTTCACCGC
>JBOHBD010000291.1:0-2807 GCA_050698195.1 Gaiellaceae bacterium | reverse complement strand
TCCACCGACGGACTCGGGCGTGGATCGTCGCGAGCTACGGATCGCGTCGGCTGCACCGCACCCCAGAGCATCTTCGGCGGCCGCCGAGCCGCCGTCCTTCGCGATCTCGGCATCCGCTGCCGTATGTCGCTCGTCTAGACTCGCGCGCGCGATGACCGAGCATGACGACGATCACGAGCACGAGGACGACGGCGACGTCCAAGACGACGAACGGGAGCTCGAGCTCGAGGCGCGGCGGATGCTCGCGCTCGCGCGGATTCGCCAGTACGGCGATCCTGCGTTGCGCATGAAGGCTCGCGATGTCGACGCCGTGGACGACGACGCCCGCCGTCTCGTCGAGAAGATGACCGGGCTCATGCACGAGGCACAGGGCGTCGGCCTGGCTGCGACGCAGGTCGGAGTCTTGCGGCGCATCTTCGTCTTCGTCGACGACGGCGAGGACCGCGTGCTCGTCAATCCCGTGATCACGAAGCGCTCGGACGAGACCAATGTCGAGGACGAAGGCTGTCTGTCCCTGCGGGACGTTCTCGTCCCGGTCGAGCGCTCCGTCGCGGTCACGATCGAGGGTCTCGACGCGGCCGCACAGCCGGTGCTGCTCGAGCTCGAGCTGCCCTCGGCGAGGATCGTCCAGCACGAGCTCGACCATCTCGACGGCCTGCTGATCGTCGACCGCACCGACCCCGAGTCGCGACGAGCAGCGCTCGCCAAGCTGCGGCCGCAGCCCGTTCTCGGCGCTCGGTGAGTCCACGGATCGCGGTCGCTGCCACCGCGCCGTTCGGCGCCGACGTCCTGGAGCGGCTCGCCGCGCGCCACGAGATCAGCGCGCTCCTCACGCGTCCCGATGCCCCGGCGGGGCGCGGCCGCAAGCTGGCGCCGCCGCCGGCGAAGCGGGTCGCCGAGCGTCTCGGGATTCCCGTGGTGCAGCCCGATCGGCTCGCGCCGGGCATCGATCTCGGCGCGAGGTCGGTCGTCGTCGTCGCGTACGGCATGCTCGTCCCGGAGGCGCTGCTCGCCGAGCGGCTCTGGCTGAACGTGCACCCTTCGCTCCTCCCCCGCTGGCGGGGAGCCGCTCCTGTCGAGCGAGCGCACATTGCAGGCGACGAGGAGACGGGAGTGACGATCATCGAGCTCGTGAAGGAGCTCGACGCCGGGCCGGTCAGGCGCCAGGGAGCGTTTGCGATCGAGCCGGAGGACGACGCCGGCGCGGTCTACGCGAAGGCCGCCGCGCTCGCGGTCGAGTTGCTCGAGGAGCTCTTCGCCGACGCCGATTCCGGCTCTCGCGCGCAACCCGCCGAGGGAGTCACGTACGCGGACAAGATCACAGGCGCGGATCGCGCCCTCGACCTGTCGTTGCCCGCCCGCGAGCTCGTGAACCGCGTGCGTGCTCTCTCGCCCCACATCGGGGCTCGTGCCGAGCTCCACGGACGGACCGTCACCGTCTGGCGCGCACAGGTCGCCGACGACGGGTCGTTCGAGCCGCTCGAGGTGCAGCCCGACGGCGGTCGCCGCATGGAGTACGAGGCATGGCTGCGGGGACTCAGGTAAGCCCGGCCCGCAGGGCCGCGTTCCAGGTGCTCCTCCGCGTCTTCGAGGACGGCGCGTACGCAGACCGGGCCCTGCGCACGGCCGCCGCCGGTCTCGACGAGCGCGATCGGGCGCTCGCCCAGCGGCTCTCCTTCGGAGCCGTGCAGCGCGTCCGGACGCTCGACCATGGGATCGAGGAGCTCGGCCGGCGGCGGGTCTCTCGGCTCGACGCGCCCGTCCGCGCCGCGCTGAGACTCGGCGCCTACCAGCTCGGATTCGTCGACGGCGTCCCCCGCTACGCGGCGGTGAACGAGTCCGTCGAGCTCGTCCGCGCATCCGGGCTCGGGCGGGCGGTCGCGTTCACGAATGCCGTGCTCCGCCGGCTCGCCGACGGCATCGGCGCGCTGCTCGACGCGCTTCCCGAGCGAGACCCGCGCGAGGCCGCGCTCAAGCACTCGTACCCCGACTGGGTCGCGACGACGTGGTGGCGCGACCTGGGCGCCGACGGCGCGCTCGCGCTGATGCGGGCGCAGAACGAGCCCGGCGAGCGGGTCGTGCGTCTGGTGCGGGGCGAGGTCGAGGGCACTCCCGACACCGAGATCCCGGGCGCGTGGCACGTCGAGCGGATCGACGAGGCGGCTCTCGCTGCGGGCCGGATCTGGCCGCAGAGCCGTGCCTCGCAGCTCGTCGGCCTCGTGGTCGGCTCACGTGCGAGCGAGCGCACGCTCGACCTCTGCGCCGCTCCGGGCGGCAAGGCGACGATGCTCGCGGGCGAGGTCGTGGCGGTCGACGTGAACGAGGCACGAGCCCGCGAGCTCGAAGAGATCGTGCGCCGACTCGGCGCGTCGAACGTTCGGGTCGTCGTCGCGGACGGGCGTACCCTGCCGCCGGACCTCGAGGGGTTCGACCGGGCGCTCGTGGACGCACCCTGCTCCGGCCTCGGCGTCCTCAACCGCCGCGCCGACATGCGCTGGCGCGCCGAGCCGCTCCCGGAGCTCCAGCTCGAGCTGCTGCGCGCCGCCGCCGAGCGGGTGCGACCCGGCGGAACCGTCGTGTACTCGGTCTGCACGGTCAACGCCGACGAGTCGGAGGCGATCGTCGACGCGTCCGAGCTCGAGGTCGACCGGGGGCTCGGCGAGGAGTGGCCGCAGTTCAGGCACGCGCGCCGCCCGGAGTTCCTGCAGACGCTGCCGCACGTCCACGGCACTGCGGGCTTCTTCGTCGCGAGGCTCCGCGTGTGACGATCCCGCAAGGGCTCGAGTGGCGGGCCGCCGAGCCCGGCG
>JBOHBD010000290.1:0-5804 GCA_050698195.1 Gaiellaceae bacterium | reverse complement strand
CCCCGCAAGCGGAGAGTCGGCGCGGCGTTCTCGGGCGTCGTGGGGGCTTCCGTCACCGTCCTAGCGGATGATCTGCCTCGTGATCACGCCGTTCCGGACGACGCGGATCTTGCCCTGCCACGGCAGCTTCTTCTTCACGCACCTGGGCTGCGCGCGGCCGGGTGGCGGGCTCGACGGCTTGAACAGGCCGCCGAACGTCTGGTTGACGTTCGGGACGTAGCCGACGACGGCGGTTCCGACCGATCCGTCGGGGTTCCGGACCACCTGCAGCGGATACTGGTCCTGGACCGCCTGTCGGCGGGCGTCGAGCTTCACGATTCCTCCGTCGGAGACCTCGTACCCCGACCTGTTGGTCTTGGGCATCGCCCGGTGCAGCGCGGTGCCGAGCCGGCCGTTCGAGGCACGGAGGCCGCGGACGAGCGCCCACGCTGCGTTGTAGTAGTTGTAGACGAAGCCGTCGGCAGCCGGAAGGTCCGGATACCACTTCTTCATGATGGCCTCGTACCTGCGGGCCTGCCTCGTCTTCAGGCCGGGGCCCGTGCCGAAGCCGCCCACGTACGAGCCGATGACCTTCGGGCCGACGACCCGGTCCGCCCCGAGGAATGCGAAGAACAGGTTCCCCGCGTGGTCGTTCGGGTCGATGCGGCCGTACGCCTGCTCGAACGCCCTCAGGCTCGCCCCCGTTCCGGTCCCCCCAACGACCCAGAAGTAGCCGTCGACCGTCCCGGGACGAGGCAGCTGCCGGACGAATGCCGCGTAGTCCGTCGTGTTGAGCGGCGGGAACACACGCTTCGTGATCCGTCCTCCGATGGCGCAGAAGTCGGCGATGATGCCCGCCGCGGACGTCCACCCGAAGCTGTAGTCGTCCATGATGATCGCGGCCCTCCGCCAGCCGAGCCGCTTGTACGTGATCTCGCCGAGACCCGCGTTCCACTGGGCGCCGTCGCCGTGGTAGCGGAACAGGTTCCTCGGCGCGATCTGCAGCGTCGGGTCCTGCGAGCCGGCGGTCCCGATGACGAACGTCTTCGTCGGATGCGTCTTCGCGTAGTTCGCAACCGCGACCGCCTCGTCGCCGGAGAGCGGGCCGATCATGACGTCGGCCCGGAGCTGCTCCATCAGCCGCCGGGTCTCCCTGAGCGCGGTCGGGGCGGTGTCGTCGCCGCAGCCGTAGCCGACGATGTTGATCCGGTGTCCCTCGACCCTGGCTCCGGTCATACCCCCCGACGGCTTCTTCTTGTTCCTGACCCTGCCGCCGGCGTACTGCGCGAGTGCGGCCTGCGCACCGCCGATGTCGAGCTCGTAGCCGAAGCCGAAAGCACCCTTGCAGTCGGTCATGATGGCGACCCGAATCTCGTGTGTTGCCGGCGCAGCGAGCGAGCCGGACACCGAGATCGAGCCGACGGCCACGAGCGCAGCGAGTGGAAGCAGGAGCTTCCAGCTACGCACTCTCTTCATCTTCCCTCCTTTTCACCTGCCAGGACGTGAGATCGGACGAGCGTAACGATCGGTTCGTCGTGTCGGAGACCCCCTTTCACGGCGTCGTCGCCTCCGCGGTGGTGGGCTGAGTCACGGATGCGACATCGGGCGATCCGCCGCTACGCCTGCCGAGCGAGCGCCAGAGGCGATCCCAGAGACCCATGAGCCCGTCCGGAGACAGGATGACGATGGCGAGGAAGATCAGCCCGATGATCGTGTTGAAGCTTCCGCCGACCACGGGCAGCTCCACGTCTCGCACGTAGTTGTTGATGACGATGAAGGCGAAGGCCCCGAGCCACGCGCCCTCGATGCGCGCAAGCCCGCCGATGACGCAGATGACGAGCAGCTCGATCGTGGCGCCGAGACCGATGTTCCCGGGTGCGATCTGCCCGTCCCACCAGGCGAGCAGCACGCCTGCGAGCGACGCGACGAACGCCGCGAAGCCGAACGCGAGCGCCCGGTGGAGTGGGACGTTGTAGCCGAGCGAGCTCATCCGCACCGGATCGTCGCGTACGCCCTGCAGCGAGAGCCCGAACGGCGTCCGCACGACGTAGCGGATGAGCACGTAGACGGCGAGCGCCGTGCCGAGCGCGATGTAGTAGAGCTTGTCCGGGTGACCGAGGATGTCGCCGACGAACCCCGGTGTGTACTGGCTGATGCCCGCGATCGGCGAGAAGCCGCCGAACTGCGTGACCTGGCCGAAGAAGTAGTTCGCGATCACCCCGTACGTAAGGGTGAGCATGAGGAAGTAGATCCCGAGGCTGCGTGCCGCGACCGCTCCGAAGACGAGGCCGATCAGCGTCGTCCCGACGACGGCGAGCACGAGTGCGAGCGTCGGGTCCCAGCCGAGCGTCAGACCTTTCGTCTCCCCGCCGGGAGCGTCCTGCGTGACCATGTTCCCGAGCAGGTACGCCGAGATGCCCACGAGCGCGGTCTGCGCGAGCGAGATCATGCCTCCGTAGGCGAACAGGAAGACGAGGCTCGCCGCGGCGATGCCGAAGATGAAGGTCTGGGTCAGGACCGTGTTCACCCAGTAGTCGTTGAAGATCGCCGGTCCTGCGGCAGCGAGGACGAGGACGGCGATGCCGATCCCGCGCTCGACGAGCGTCTTCGGAGCGAGCGCTCTCAACCGGCTCTCCCGAACAGCCCCTGGGGGCGGAACGCGAGCACGATCGCCATCAGCACGAAGGTGAGGACGATCGAGTACTGCGTGCAGCAGTTGTCGCCCGCGAGGGGGAGGTAGGCCGCCGAGAACGTCAGCACGAGCGCGTACAGGAGCGAGCCCGCGGCGGCGCCGACGAGCGACCCCATCCCGCCGATGATCACGACCACGAGCGAGTTGAGCAGCCACTGCACGTCCTGGCCCGCGCCGACGTTCGCCTGCGACGAGCCCACACCGGCGCCGATCCCGGCGAGCCCGGCGCCGACGACGAACGCGATCGCGAACGTCTTCTGGATGTTGATGCCGAGCGCGGAGGTCATCTGCCGGTCGTCCACCCCGGCGCGGATGACCATCCCCGTCTTCGTGCGGTAGAGCCACACCCACAGCGTGATCCCGACGACCACGCCGAGCGCGAGCATGACGAGCCGCGCGAGCGAGTACTGGACACCCCAGACCTGAAGGTCGACGAGGCGTTCCGTCCAGCCGGGCCAGGTCATGCTGACGGCGTTTCCGCCGCCGGTCTGGAATATGCCCGCTCTCGGGAAGTGGGCGATGACCTGATCGGCGATGATCACCGAGACCGCGATCGTGATCAGCGCCTGGCGCAGGTCCTGGCCCTGGTTCCAGGTCAGCAGGAGCTGCTGGACGACGAGCCCGATGACGGCGACGATGGCCGCGGCGACCACTACGGGGAGCACCCACTCCCAGGTCGTGACGTCGGTCCCCGGGATGAGGAAGCCCTGCCCGGTCATCGACTGCTGCAGCTCGTAGGCGATGTAGCCGGCCAGGAGGTAAAACGACCCGTGGGCCATGTTGACGACGCGCATGAGGCCGAAGATCAGCGAGAAGCCGCTCGCGATGATGAAGAGCAGCCCCGCGAAGGTGAGGGCGTCGAGGAGGATCTGGAGGAACGAGCCGGGGTCGTCGATGGCGGAGCCGAACGCCGTCGTCCGCCAGTTTCCGAGGCCGATCTCGGGCGGCGGATTCGCGATCACGGCGACGTAGAGGATCGCGAACAGCACCAGGGCGCCCGCGACGAGCCTGGGCGCTAGCTGACCGACACCTCCGTGACGGAGCCTCTCCACCACCGGCCGGTCGAACGTACCAAGGTGACGAGCCACTTTCAACGAGCAACCGCTCGATAATCGATTGCTCGGACGAGCGGGTCGGTATCCGTCCTTGACTGGCTGCCGACCCCCGCTTAGCCTGGCAGCAAGGCACGCCCGGAGGAGGAGACGATGGCAGACACGTACAAGGCGGTTATTCCGTACGAGTCGCTCGACCCGCTGACGATCGGAGCATCGGGCGACGACGACAAGGTCACGCGCGACACGCTCGAGCTCGAGATCGCCCAGGAGAACCTGCTGGCGGCGATCTATCCCGAGGAGCCGGACCCGGTCCCGGACGCGACCGCGGCTGCACGCGAGGCGCTCGCCTCACCGGTGGCGGGGCCGCGCTTCTCCGAGCTCGTCGCCTCGGCCACGAAGGTCTGCGTGATCATCGACAACCAGTTCCGCCCCACGCCGCAGTCGAGGCTCCTGCCGCCGGTTCTCGATGCGATCGAGGCCGCCGGCAAGCCGGCAGTCGTCGTCTGCGCGAACGGCAAGGTCTTCCCGATGTCCGACTCGGACATCGAGCAGAAGATCGGCAAGGACAACCTGGCGCGGATGGAGTCGCTCGGAATCTCGTTTCACCAGAACGACCCTCGCAACGCGGACGAGTACGACTACGTCGGCGTGTCCTCGCGCGGGACCCCCGTATGGCTGCACAAGGAGGTGGCCGCCTGCGACGTCAAGATCTCGATCGGCCAGGCACAGTCGAACCACTGGGGAGCCGGAGGCGGAGGCAAGCTGATCCTCCCGGGCGTCGTCTCCGACGAGACGATCGAGTCGAACCACTGCGCGTTCGTTCCGTCGCCTCAGACGCACTACGGCGCCTACGCGGGCCCGATGCGCTCCGACATCGACGAGGTCGCGACGATGTGCGGCCTCTCGTGCACGATGAACGTCGTCCTCGACACGCGGGGGCGGGTGATCGAGTGCGTCTTCGGCTCGCATCCGGACGCTCACCGGCAGGCGATCGAGCGCTTCAACGAGATCTACACGTACGAGCACCCGGGCACGCAGGCGGACATCGCGATCTGCGGCGTCTTCGCGCCCACCGACCACCTCTTCTTCCACACCGGCTGGGGTTGCATGTCGGCCGACTTCGTCGTCGAGGACGGCGGCACGCTCATCTACTGCTCGCCCTCGCCGGGTGTCTCGACGGCGATCGGAGACTTCCCGGGGCTGGCGCTGATGGATCTGATGAAGCCGTACATGCCCGCGACTCCCGAGAACTACCAGCGCGTCCTCAAGGACATCCACGCGCGCGCGATCCAGATGTGGGCGGGCTGCATCTGGGTGCCGATCTACGAGGTGATGACGCGCAAGCACGTGAAGCTCGTCACGCTCGAGGAGAACTTGGAGATGGCGGCGGACATCGGGATCGACGCGACGACGTCGCTCGACGAGGCGTACGCCGAGGCGCTGGAACGGCACGGGGCCGATGCGAAGGTGCTCGTGCTCCCGTACGCGCGCTACCAGCTGCCCGGGAACCTGGTCCGGATGGACGCCGAGGCGGCAAGATACCCCGAGGAGGTCTTCGTCCACTGACCCAGCGCGCCGTCCCGGGACTCGTCGCTCGCGGCACGTCCGCCGAGGCGCCCGAGTCGCGGGAGATCAGGGGATCGACGACGATCGTCGAGCTCCTGCGCATGTTCCCCGACGGCGACGCGGCCGCGCTGATGGCTCGCCTCTCGCTTCCGTGCGCGCACTGCGGCGGCGCGTTCCACGAGCCGCTGACGATGGCGGCCAAGCGCCATCGCCGCGATCCGCGCGCCGTGCTCGAGGCATTCCGCGCGCTCGATCACGGCGGTCCCTCGGACGAGCAGGCCGAGGCGGCGGCGCGGAGAGTCGCCTGACGCGCGGTCAGGGGGTCGCGACGATATCGAGGCGCTTCGCGAAGCCGGCGTTCAGCGAGCCGGAGCGGAACGGCTGCTCGTCGATCTCGGCGGTCGCGTAGCCGGCCGAACGTACCGCTTCGATCACCGAGCGACGCCCCTGCTCCGTCAGAGCACGCGGCAACTCGTCGGCGGAGAGCTCGACGCGGCCGACGTCCCCGTGGT
>JBOHBD010000289.1:0-3317 GCA_050698195.1 Gaiellaceae bacterium | reverse complement strand
CTGCTCAGGTTCACCCCGGAGCCGGAGCCCCCGCGGAAGATGATCCCCTCGCGGCGGATCCAGTCGAGGATCGACTCCATCGAGTCCTCGATCGAGAGGATGAAGCATGCGCTGCATTGCGGCCTCGCCTCGAACCCGACGTTGAACCAGACGGGGGAGTTGAAGGACGCGTACTGGTTGACGAGGATCGCCTCGAGCTCGGCCTCGAAGGTGTCGGCCTCCTCGTCGGTCGCGAAGTAGCCGCCCTCGCGGCCCCAGCCGCCGATCGTCGAGACGACGCGGCCGATCATCTGCTTGACGGAGCGCTCCCGCTCGGGGGAGGACATGCGCCCGCGGAAGTACTTCTGGGCGACGATGTTCGTCGCGGTCTGCGACCAGAACTTAGGGAACTCGACGTCCTTCTGCTCGAACGCCGGGCCGTCCTTGCCGGGGATGTGGGCGTCGCGCAGCTCCCACTCGACCTCCTCGAAGGGGTCGCGGCCGGGAATGGTGAAGAAGCGGCGCGGTACGACGGTCGCTTCCTCCGAGACGACCGTGTTCACGACCTCCTCCGGAGTCCCCTCGACCTGTTGTGGGTCTGCCTGCCTCGCCGTTGCCATCGTCGCCTCCCGAGCGGTCTTTGACATCAGATCCTCCCGCTCGGTGGATCGGTGAGCGTCATGCGAGCGGACCGTCGATAGTAGGACGACGACCGGACGTCACGATTTTTGCGGAATTTGCAGGTATTTCTGAGCGCCACGGGCACTCGGAATTGTACCCGCGAAGCCTCTGTCGCTGCCGTGATCGGCTACGGCAGGAAGTCGTCCGGGCCGCCCGCGGCGTCCTCTCCCTCGGCCGCGATCGCGGCCTGGCGCCGGCGAGAGAGGTACCCGAGGCCGCCGGCGCTGAGCAGCGCGAGGGACATGCCGCCGAGGACGATCAGCGGGATCGGCACGGACGAGATGCCGGTCGTGTCGACGTCGGGGGCCGCCGCGGAGCCGCCGCCCGGGTCGTTCGGGTCTCCCGGAGCTCCGCCGGGGCTGCCGGGATCGTCGCTCGAGTCACCCGGGGTCGGATCCGGCCCGCCCGAGTCGAGGTCGCCGCTGACGGCGGCCTGCAGCGCGCGCGAGATGATCTCCTCCGCGTTCGCGTAGTCGCGCAGGTCGTCCGGGATGGCGTCGATCGCCTCCTCGTAGCAGTGCAGCGGGTAGAGACGGTCGATGCGACCGTTGTCGAACCAGTCCGCGAGGACCTTGTCGCCGCAGGCCGTGGCCATCGCCGTGCCGGGGAGCGACAGCGCGACGAACGCGCCTGCGAGCAGCGCGACTATCGCAACGTATGCGCGAGCGCGGCGGTATGGAGACGAGGTCAGCGGTGTCACGGGCGCGGCCGGAGGCCTAACAGTAGGACGAGTCTTCCGGCTCCTGGTGAGTTCGGCGTGTGTGGAGGGTAAACGATTTGTTAGACGGACAAGCCCGTACCCCTGCCTGGGAGCGGGCAAACGCCGGGGCCGATGGTAGCCTGGCGGCCCATGGAAGCGGCGGCTGAGCCGTCCGTCCGGGCGCTCGGCTGGGCTGCATCCGCCCTCGCGGCTCTCGTCGGTGGAGCCCTCCTCGCGGCGACGTTCGCGGGAGACGGGTCCGACGTCGGCGGGATCCTGCCGGTCGGCGGTGCCGCGGTCGTGCTGCTCGCGGGTCTCCTCCTCGTCGTTGCGTTCGGCGGTCTCGGCGCTCCTCGGATCGGCGCCTCGGGCGCCGTGCTGGCGCTCGTGTTGCTCGCGGTCGTCGCGTGGACCGGTGCGACGGTGTGGTGGTCGATCGTTCCCGACCGGAGCTGGGACGCGTTCAACAAGAGCCTCGCCTTCGCGGTCTTCCTCGGGCTCGGGTTCGTCCTCGCGGGAGCGGGCGCGCGAGTGGTCGCGCGTCTCGGCGCGTCCATGCTCGCGCTCGTCACGGCGGTCGTCCTGACGTGGGCGCTCGTCGCGAAGGCGGTGCCCTCGCTCGATCCGGAGGGAGACCGGGTCGCCCGGCTGCGCGAGCCCGTCGGCTACTGGAACGCACTCGCGCTCCTGGCGGACATCGCGCTCGGGCTCGGGCTCTGGCTGGGCGCGTCGCGCGGCCATCGGACGATCGTGCGCGTCGGCGGCGGAGTGCTCGTCTACGGCGCGACCCTCACGCTCCTGCTCACGCTCTCACGAGTGGGGGTGGTGACCGCGCTCGCGGTCGTCGTGCTCTGGATGGCGCTCTCGCGGGAGCGCGTCGAAGGCGGCCTCCTCCTTGCCGCGTCGGCGATCCCGGCGGTGCTCGTCGCAGGGTGGGCGTTCACGAGGCCGGCGCTCGTCGAGGACGTGGCCACGCGCTCGGATCGCGTGGCGGACGGTGCCGTTCTCGGGGTGCTCGCGCTCGTGGGCGCCGCGCTCGTCGCCGGCTTCGTCGCGATGGGAGCTCGCCGCACGCTCGGGCGCGAGCGGAGGGGGAGGATCGGGCAAGGACTCGTCGCGGCCGCTGCGATCGGCGTCGCGATTGCGCTCGTCGGTCTGGTCGTCGCCGTCGGGAACACGATCTCGTCGGGCTCCGAGTGTGCGGAGGTCGTGAACGACCCGAGCCGCCTGGGCTCGCTCGATCTCTCGAACCGCTGGTGCTGGTGGGACGAGGCGGTGGACGTCTACGCCGACAACGCGCCCGAGGGAGCAGGGGCCGGCACGTTCGTGATCGCGCGCAAGCGCCACCGCTCCGACGCGCGGAACGTCCTCCAGCCGCACAGCGTGCCGTTGCAGCAGCTCTCCGACGGCGGTCTTCCCGCGCTCGGTCTCTTCCTCGCGCTCGTCGTCACGGCCGCGTTCGTCTGCGGCTCCGCGCTTCGCCGCCTCGAGGGCGGGGAGCGTGCCGCCGCGGTCGCGCTCGTCGCGGCGCCGGTCGCGTACCTGTTGCACGCGCTCGTCGACTACGACTGGGACTTCCTCGCCGTGACGGCTCCGACGATGGTCGCGCTCGGGATCCTCGCGGGGGCCGGTCGCGCGCCCGGCGAGCGACGGGCTCGCCCGCTTCTGGGCGTCGGCGTCGTCCTGCTGGCGCTCGTCGTGCTCGCCTCCTTCGCCTCGCCTCGGCTCGCCGAGCGGAGCGTGCGGGCGTCGACCCGGGCACTCGACGGCGGCGACTTCGGGCGTGCGCGAGACGAGGCGCTGTGGGCGCGGTTCTTCAATCCGCTGTCCGCGGAGCCTCTGCTCGCCCGCGCCCGGATCTCTGCGCGCCGCGGCTTCCGCACCGCCGCCGAGCGCCGCTACGCCGACGTGGTCGAGCTCCAGCCGGAGAACCCGGAGACCTGGTACGCGCTCGGGC
>JBOHBD010000288.1:0-3659 GCA_050698195.1 Gaiellaceae bacterium | reverse complement strand
GTAGTCGCCGCCGACTCGCACGAGGGCGGAGGCCTCCGCGCCAGCCTCGATCCGACGAACCTCGCAAACGAAGAACGTGTGTGCCCCGAGCACGATCGAGTCGAGGAGCGCACACTCGAGCCATCCGAGCGCGCCCACGAACAGCGGGGCGCCGGCGGCGCCGACCTCGGTGGCGACCCTCGACCACATCGCGACCGGGCGCCCGCTGCGCGTGTAGTGGTCGGCGAGCCACTGCTGTCCGCCCGCGAGCAGGGAGATCGCGCAGCCTCCGGCGTCGGGCAGCAGCTCCTGCAGCGGCTCGTCGTTCGAGACCGCGAAGCCGACCAGGGGTGGACCGACCGAAAGGGTCACGAGCGAGGTGACGGTTCGCGCCGTCCTCCGGCCTCCGGCGTCGACCGCGACCACGCACGCTCCCTCCGGACAGCGGTCGAGCAGTCTTTGCAGATCGTCCGGGCATTCACCGTCCGAGTCCCCCACCGGGGCCCAGACCGGGTCGGATCCGTTCCTCGCCGGTTCCTCACCGTCGCCTCGAGCCGGCAGCAGGTAGACGCACGATCGGCGGTCCCGCGGGAGGGGGGAGGACGCCAGCTTCGTGACGCGGTAGCGACGCTCCCGTCCGACCACGAGAGCACCAGGCGACGGCGGCGCTCCCTGCCGCACGTCGAGCGTGTAGCCGGCCGGCGACCACGCGAAGACGAGATGCTCACCGGTTCCGTGTCTCGCCATCGCGTGGCGATCGTAGCGCCGCGCCGGGACGCCAAAGAACCGACGGCTCCGGGTTGCCTCTGGTGCGGTTGCGGCCCTGGGCGCGAGGTCGAGGTCGGCGTGCGTGCGCGTCTCGTCACGGATCTCGCGTGCGCGTGTGAGAGCACCGACATGCCCGCGGTTGCTGCGGGCGACCACGTTGCGATGGCGAACCCGGAGCGAGGCGGCGCTCGCCCTGCAAGAGGAGATGCGCCGCCTCGCTGCGGAACGCTCGCCGTGTCGGGTAGCGCGCCGTTCGGATCCAGCCGCCCCGCTACGCCAACCACTCGATCAGGTTGACGGCGAGCACCGCCGCCCCTCCGACGCCGAGACAGGCGGCGACGTGTATCAGGCCGAAGCTCCCGAGGCCTTCGCCTCGGCGTTCTTCCGCCCGCGCCGACTCTGGCCTCGTCTCGGTCTCGGTCTGTGTGCTCATCGACCCCTCCTTCCATGGCTCCGGTTCAGTCAAGCGCTGCCCGCTTCCGTGCGGGCGGGGCGCCGATGGGTGCGCGCGGTCAAGCGCGCCTCCGCCTCGTCGATCGGCGCGAGGACGGGGCAGCCGATCTGATCGTCGCGGCGGAGGATCCAGTTCGAGAGCACGGTCGCCTCGCAGCCCGGCTGTGCCCGCCGGGCGGCGACGAGCAGCGTTACTCCATAGAAGAGCGCTGCCGCATCATTGGCGTACTCGATCATGTAGAGGGCCACGATCACGGCCGTGTTCAGGCCGAGCCCGAGCGGGCCCGTGAAGCGAACCGGCCCTCCCGCAAAGCGGCGGGCCGCGAGCCCGACCCCCACCATCACTGCGGGGAAGGCGACGAGCCCAAGTAGCGCCGCGTGCCAGGCGAGGCCCCATGCGAGCCCGTCGGCGAGCGCCTGGGAGTGGCAGCAGCACTCTGGGCGTCGCTCCTCGTTTTGCACGGGCTGTTCGTGCTCCTCATGTTCAGCGCCTACCACCTCGCCTGCTCGACTCCGACGGCGGTGCGGCGCGCGCTCCCGGGGATCGTTGCGGTGAGCGCCATCTTGATCACGACCGAGTCGGTGCGGCAGGGAGGTGTCGATCCGCTCCAGCTCGTGTTCTACGGCGCGGTGACATTCGCCCTCGGGCTCTTCGTCGCGTTTACCCAAGCGATTCACGAGCAGAGTGAGGAGCGCAGGCAGTTGATCGCAAAGCTCGAGGCAACGCGGGGCGAGCTGGCCGAGTCGGAGCGAAGGGCTGGGGCGCTTGCCGAGCGGGAGCGCCTCGCGCGCGAGATCCACGACACTTTGGCGCAAGGCTTCGCGAGCATCGTCACGCTTTACGAAGCGGCGCGGGCGGAGCTCGCCGCGCGGCCGGACCTCGCGCTTCGACGGCTCGAGGAGGTCGGCCGAACGGCGCGCTCGAGCTTGGCCGAAGCCCGGCGCGTGGTCTGGGCGCTTCGTCCCGAAGCGCTCGAGGACGGAACGCTGGCGGCGGCGATCGAGGACCTCGTCCGTGACTTCGGCGCCGAGACCGGCATCGCCGCACAGGACATGGTCGATGGCGACCCCCGCGAGCTCGAGCCAGCGGCCGAAGCGACGATGCTCCGCGTCGCTCAGGAGGCGCTTGCGAACGTCCGCAAGCACGCCCGAGCGAGCAGGGTGGCGCTCACGCTCACCTACCTAGACGACTCGATCCGGCTCGACGTGAGCGACGACGGCATCGGGTTCGAGCCTGAGCTGGTCGATCGCGGTCGCGGCGGGTGGCAGGCGGGCGGCTTCGGCCTGACCGGGATGCGTGAGCGCCTCGAGCAGTACGGCGGCACGCTCACGATCGACAGTGCGCCGGGAACGGGAACCACCGAGAACCTGCCGATTTCCAGACACTTCTTGTGCTCGTTCGCCAGTGCATTCGCCAGCCACGAGCACGAGTCAGTCGCGAGGGACGATGTGCGAGGCGACGGCGGGTTGGAGTGCGCGGCAGTCGAATTCACCGCCCATGTGCCCTGTGGGCCGCTCCCCTACCAGTGGAGGACACGACGGAGATCTGCGACGCCTACTGGCCGATGGACGTGCGCCTCTGCACCGGTGCCGAGAGCAACGCCTCTGCCTCGCGCATGTAGCGCGTTGCGTCGACCGAGCGGAAGAAGGCGAGCGCCCTCTCCAGCTGCCCGTCGGCCTCCGCACGTCGTCCGGCTGCCACGAGCATCTCCGCAGCGCGCAGTCGTGCGTACGCCTCGTGCGGGCGCGTTCCCATCCGTGCGAACAGCTCCGCGGCTTCGGCGTAGTCGCGGCCCAAGACCGCGCGCGTGGCGACAACCCACGTCGTCTGCCGCTTCTGACCCGCGAGCAGCCGATCCAACTCCTCGGCGGATCCAACGTCCGCTGCCGCCCAAGCGAAGTGGATATAGGACCACGCGGGCGGCGGGCGCCTACCTCCGAGCGTGAGGAAGTCGAACTCGGACGCGAGCTCGCGTGCCCGCTCGAGCGCGCCGGATGCGGCGAACGCGCGAACCGCGAAGGCGAGCGACTGGAACACGCGGTCCGGCTGGCGCACTTCGCGCGCAAGCTCGAGTGCGCGTTCGGCGTCGGCGACCGCTCCCTCCGTCTCGTCGCGGGCAAGCCTGATGCTCCCGCGATGACAGTGAACCGACGCCTGCAACGTGTGCGGCCTGCCCGCTTCGCACTCGGCGATGAAGGCGTCCGCGATTCGGACGCAGTCGTCCCAGCGGCCACCGTCGAGGGCGGACAGCTGCATCATCCCCCGACCGAATCGCACCATGTCCACATGGCCCGCTCGGTTCGCAAGCCCTAACGCCTCGTCCAGCATCGCGAACGCCCGCGGCAGCTCGCCCGCCCCGTACAGCCGAACTCCGAGGTTGTTGCACGCACGCGCAGCCTCCAGGAACGCGCCGGCGGCGATGGCCACGCGTCGACTCTCCTCGAGATCGCCGTTTCCC
>JBOHBD010000287.1:0-4268 GCA_050698195.1 Gaiellaceae bacterium | reverse complement strand
GTCGCCGCGCCGATGCCGCTCGACGCGCCCGTGACGACCGCCGTCTTCCCGCGCAGCTCCACGGTCGGAGAGTAGTGCCCTCGATCTAGGAAAGCTCGACCGAGTCGATCGTGATCGGGTCGAGTGGACGGTCGCGGGCGTCCCGCTCGACCTGCGAGATCTGGTCGACGACGTCCTGTCCGGATGTGACCCGCCCGAACACGGTGTGCTTCCCGTCCAGCCACGGGCAGGCGTCGGCGGTGACGATGAAGAACTGCGAGCCGTTCGTGTTCGGCCCCGAGTTGGCCATCGCCAGCGCGCCCCGGTCGACGCGGTGCCGGTTGAACTCGTCCTCGAACGAGTATCCGGGGTCTCCGGTCCCGTCGCCGCGCGGGCACCCGCCCTGGACCATGAAGTCCGGGATCACCCGGTGGAAGAGGAGCCCGTCGTAGAAGCCGTCGGCCGCGAGCTTCGTGAAGTTCTCCACCGTCTTCGGCGCGTCATCGGGGAAGAGCTCGAGCTCGACGTTCCCCTCGCTCGTGTGGAGCACGGCAGTGGACACTCCGGCGACGCTACCAGCCGCGCACGCCCGCCGACGCAGTCCCTAACCCCCCGCAAACAATCGGCCGGATCCGGCGTCCGAGGCTCTACAGGGTGGCGTCCGAAGCGGAGAGACTGAGCGGCTTCCAGCAGAGCGAGCGTTCCAGCGAGCTGGCCGGCCAGTGGCGCCGCTTGACCCGCGCGGCGACGCTCGTCGCGCTCCTGACCGCCCCGGCGGTCGTCGTCTGGCTGAACCAGACCGAGGGTTGGTCGTGGTTCTGGTCGATCGTCGCGGCACTCTTCCTCGTCGTCTGCTTCCGCGGTCTGGTCGATCTCGTCTTCCACCGCCTGATCCCGCGCCCGAGCCTCTTCGGGCTCGAGAGTCAGCAGCTCCGCGAGGAGGACGTCGTCGCGCGGCGGCGCGTCTGGTTCTGGCGGTTCTGGGTCAAGGCGGCGCTCTGGAGTGCCGTGATCGTGCTCCCGTTCTACCTCTTCCTCGACGCAGCGCTGCTCGTCCAGATCGTCCCGCTGCTCGTGATCCTACCGGTCTTCCTCGTCTTCAACTTCGTCATCCTCTTCGGCCCGCTCCTGCTGATGAATCTGTCGCAGATCCAGGCCTTCGAGCCTGGAGACGCGGAGTGGGGAGTCAAGCTCGCCGACGTCCGCGGCCAGGTGGAGGCCAAGGAGGAGGTGCGCCGCGTCGTGGCGATCTGGCAGTCGGGGGAGGCGTTCGAGCGCGCCGGGGGAAAGCGCGAGCGAGGGCTGCTCTTCCTCGGCGCGCCCGGAACGGGCAAGACGATGCTCGCGAAGGCGCTCGCGACGGGGTTCAACTCACCGTTCATCTCGATCCCGGGCTCCGGCTTCGCGGCGACGTTCATCGGCATCGACGCGATCGTCGTCCGGATCCTCGCCCGCCGCGCGAAGCGCCTGGCGAGGAAGTGGGGCGGCCAGTGCATCGTCTTCATCGACGAGATCGACGCGGTCGGCATGCGGCGAAACGTGCTCAATCCAGGGTTCGGCGGCGGTGGCGTGGGAGGCGGCCACTCACCCGTCGACGTCCACGAGCTCCTCTGGTACGGGCCGTTCGGGGCGCTCAACCCCTCGGGCGACCTGATCCTCGAGAACCACCGCTGGCGGGAGCGCCTCTTCGCTGAACGCGCCCCGCAAACGCCCGGCCGGTCGGGGATCTACGCGAGAGCCGGCGACCTCGTCAACTTCATCTTCCCGGGCGGCATGGGCGGCGGTGGCTCGCTCGCGCTGAACCAGCTCCTCGTCGTCATGGACGGCATCGACAACCCGCCGTTCTTCAAGAAGCTCATCACGAACAAGGTGAACACGCTGCTCGACGGGGTCTATGTCGTCCCGCGCAGAATTCGAGGCGCGTCGCTTCGTCTCCCGGCCGCCCGACCACGACGCGAGCAGATCTACTTCATCGGCGCCACCAACGTTCCGGTCGACCGTCTCGATCCCGCGCTCACGCGGCCGGGACGGATGGGGCGGCACGTCTGGTTCCGGACGCCGACGAAGCAGGACCGGCTCGACATCCTCGACCTCTATCTCGGCAAGGTCTCCCACTCGGCGGAGCTCGACCAGGCGCGCCGGCGCGAGGAGCTCGCCCGCGTCACGAACGGTTACTCGCCCGCGATGCTCGAGCAGGTGACCTCGATGGCGCTCACGATCGCGCACCATTCGCAGCGCGAGGCGCTCGAATGGGACGACCTCGTCGAGGCCATGACCACGCTCGAGGCCGGCACCGCCGTCGGCGTCGAGTACGTACCGGAGGAGAGCCGCGCCGTCGCCATTCACGAGGCCGGCCATGCCGCAGCCGGCCATGTCTACCTGAAGGGCGCAGAGTCGACGCGGCTCTCCATCCGGATGCGGGGCGGCGCGCTCGGCCACCACCAGGCCCTGGAGAAGGAGGAGCGCTTCAGCCGCTTCCGCAGCGAGGAGTTCGCGCGGCTCGTCTGGGCGCTCGGCGCGATGGCGGCGGAGCGCGTGTTCTACGGCGAGAACTCGAACGGCGTCGGCGGCGACGTCATGAGCGTGACGGCGCAGGCGGCGTACATGGTGGGGGCGTCCGCCATGGGCCCGCAGCCGTTCGAGATCTCGCCGCGGGAGGACGAGAGCGAGGAGGAGGCGCGCGAACGGGTTCTGAAGCGGTTCGAGAAGATCGGGCTCCAGATCGTCAACCGGACGAGCGGCGGCGGCCCGTTCAGCGAGAACCCGATCGCGTCCGTCCTCGGGGACCGCGACAAGCGCGCGATCGTGGGTCAGCTCCTCGGCCAGGCGTACGTCGCAGCCCACAACCTCGTCCTCGCGAACCGCGAGGCGGTCGAGCAGATCGCGGACGTGCTGACGGCGCGGCGCGAGCTCTTCGGGGACGAGCTGCTCGAGCTCCTCGAGAGCTCGAAGCTCACGATTCCCGAGGTGGACCTCTCCGAGGAGAGCTCGTGGCCGGCGATGTGATGCGCAGGTCGGCGAGCGAGGCGCAGGCGGCGCCGAAGGGCACGACGCTTCCGGCCCGTGCGGAGTCTCGAGCCGACCGCGCGCGCCGCCTCGTCTACCGCGGCCGGTTCGCGATCCTCTACCTCCTGCTCGCGGTCGTCGCGGGAGCCGCCGTGGGAGCGCTCGTCGTCCTCGTCGGGCGCGGGAGCCCGTCGCCGGCGCCGCCGTGGTCGGAGTGGGAGCCCACCGGAACCGCGGAGCGGCGCGTCGCGCAGATCGGCGATCACGTCAGCGACCCCTACCGCTTGCCCAGCGGCAAGGAGCTCGCGACCGTGACGTACGCCGGACCGCCCACGGTGACCGGTCCGGACGGATCGACGTTCCAGGTTCGGGCGATCGCCGTCCGGCCGGACACCTCGGGCGGCCGCGCGGAGACGACCGACGTCGACACCTTCAATGCGGCCAGCACGGTGATGTACAACCTCTGCGGCCTCGGCGCCGCGTGCTCGATTCCCGAAGGACGCGCTTCGGTCGCCCGCGGCGCGCTCCTGCGCCGTGCGGCTCTCGAGCTCGCCCTCTACTCGTTCACCTACGTCGAGGGCGTCGAGTCCGTCGCCGTCCTCCTGCCGCCGCGGGCGGACGGAAACGCCTCGACGGCCGTCTTCCTCGAGCGGTCGGACGTGCGGACTGCGCTGAGTCGCCCGCTGAACCAGACGCTCACGGCGCCGCTCACCCCCGGCGTGGGCGAGATCCCGCCCGACGAGCTCCGGTACATCGAGCGCACGACGCAGGCGCGGCTCTACTCCTACAACTACCTGCAGGCGCAGGACGGCAGCCCGGTCATGGTGCTCTCCTCGGCGCTGAGTGGCTGACCCAGGGTTCGCCGCCGCGCTGGCGCGCGCGAAGGCCAGGCTCGACCAGCTCGACTACTACACCTCGCCGGTCCGCGTCGAGCGCGTGCGGGTGGTCGTCGCGCCGTGGTTCTTCCGCATCCCCGGCTTCCGCCGCTACTCGGGGTACGCCCTCTGGCGCACGATCCTCCTCAGGCGCCGCGAGACTTCCGACGACCTCCTGACGCACGAGCTCTGCCACATCTGGCAAGGACAACAGCGCCCGTGGCACACGACCTTGAAGCATCTGACGACCCCGTACCGAAGCAACCCGTACGAGGCCGAGGCCCGACGCGCCGTGGCCGAGACGCGCTCGGCCGCCTCGCCGTAGACGCACCGGTAGTGGGCGGTGCAGGACTCGAACCCCCCTGCTAATCGGCATATTCTCGGTCCTGAGGTACCACGAGGGTACGC
>JBOHBD010000286.1:0-4601 GCA_050698195.1 Gaiellaceae bacterium | reverse complement strand
GGCTCGCGCTGGCGGGAGAGCGGAGTCGGCAGCGCGATCAGGATCGCGTCCGCGTCCCGCAGGTCGTCGTAGTCGGTCGTCGCGGCGATCCTCCCGCTTTCGACGAGCGGCGCCAGCACCGACGAGGGAACGTCCTCGATGTAGCTCTCCCCGCGATTCAGCCGGGCGACCCGTTGTGGGTCGACGTCGACGAGCACGACGTCCTTCCCGGCCTCCGCGAAGGTGTGGGCGAGCGGCACGCCGACGTAACCGGCGCCTACGATGGCGACGTCCCGCTTCATCGGCCGGGCATCGTAGCGAGGAGCACCCTGGCGATCCGTGCGGACGCGTGCCCGTCGCCGTACAGCCGGGGGCGCCGATCCGGCATCGCGGCGTTCGCCACGGCGGCTTGGATGGCGCCGGGATCGTCGTCGACGAGGATGTTGGCGCCGGCGTCGACGGTCTCGACCCACTCCGTCGTCGGACGAAGCGTCACGCACGGGACGCCGTACCAGTACGCCTCCTTCTGGAGCCCGCCGGAGTCGGTCGCGATCACCCGCGCCTGCGATGCGAGCGAGGCGAGCTCGAGGTAGCTGAGCGGATCCGTGAGGTGCACGTGTGGCTCGAGCGCGATCTTCTCCGTCTCGAGCTGTGCGCGCGTGCGCGGGTGGGCTGGGAAGACGACACGGTCGTCCAGCCGGTTCAAGCCCTCCATGATCCTGCCGAGGCGCGGCTGGAAGACGTTCGCCTGGCGATGGACCGTCGCCACGACGTAGCTCTGTGGCTCGAAGGGGATCGGACAGCGCTCCCGCGCGATCGGAGCGAAGCGGAAGCTCGCGTCCGCCATCACGTCGCCCACGACGTGCGCCTGCCCGAGGACGCCCTCCTCGGCGAGGGTCTCGCGCGCGCGATCGTTGGGGCAGAAGAGGAGCCAGGCGATGCGGTCGACCTCGATGCGCGCGTTCTCCTCGGGCATCGTCAGGTCGCCGCTCCGGAGACCCGCTTCGACGTGTGCGACCGGCACGGACGCTTCCGCGGCGGCGCGCGCGCCGGCGAGCGTCGAGTTCGTGTCGCCGTAGACGAGGACGATGTCGGGAGACTCCCTTCGCACCACCGCGGTGATCGCGGGCTCCATCGCGTCCGGGTCGGCGGTCTGGAGGTCGAGCCGGTGACGCGGTACCGGCAGCCCCAGCTCCTCGACGAACACCTCCGAGAGCTGGCGATCGTAGTGCTGGCCCGTGTGCACGACGACCTCGTCGATTCCCAGCACGAGGAACGCGACGGAGAGGGGCGCGCTCTTGATGAATTGCGGGCGGTTCCCGACGACGGTGAGGACCTTCACAGCGCGGGCAGACTACTGACCCGCCGGCGGGAAGACCTCGGCTTGCGGGACGTCCGAAGACGCGAGAAGGTAGACGGGTGTCCGACGCCCGCTTCGCGGACGGCCTGCGCTACCGGATCGAGATCCCGTCCGTCGAGGGGCCCGCGGTCCTCGGCGCCGTGCTCCAGGAGGCCGCGGCACGGGGTGTTCCGGTTCGACGCGTGTCCCAGGGATCGGGCGTGATGATGCTCACGGATGCCGAGATCGCGGAGATGGCGGCGCTCGGTGCGACCAGCGGGGTCGAGGTATCGCTCTTCCTCGGTCCGCGGGGAGCGTGGGATCCCGGTGGGCAGTCCTTCGCCACGAGCGCCGCCGGCGGAGTCGCCCGGGGTGACGCGGCGGTCGAGTGGTGCGTCGCCGAGGCGCGCCGGGGGCTCGCCCTCGGCATCCGCTCGTTCCTCGTCGCCGACCTCGGTGTGCTGGCGACGCTCGGGCGGATGAAGCGAGACGGCGATCTCCCGGGGTCGCTCGTCCTCAAGACCTCTGTGCTGCTCCCATGTGCGAACGCCGCGACCGCTCGTGCGCTCGAGGAGCTGGGCGCGACCACGATCAACGTCGCTACCGATCTTTCCGCGGGCGAGCTCGCCCAGCTCCGCGCGGCGTGCTCGGCGGCGCTCGACGTCTACGTGGAGGTTCCGGACGACCAAGGCGGCTTCGTCCGGTTCTACGAGGTGCCCGACATGATCCGTCACGCCGCGCCGCTGTACGTGAAGCTCGGCCTCCGGAACTCGCCGAACATCTACCCGTCAGGTCTCCATCTCGAGGACCTCGCGGTCACGCTCGCGCGCGAGCGCGTTCGGCGCGCGGAGCTCGTCCTGCGCCTACTGCGCGAGCGTGCTCCAGAGCTCGTCGAGGGGCGCGGAGCCGACCGCCCCGGCGACCTGGGAATCCCGGAGCCGTGAGAGTGCGCTTCACGGCGATCTACACCGTCGCCCTCGCCGACATCGTCGCCGCGCGCGGCCGCCATGCTTCGGGACGTTCTAGCTGGAGCTCTCCGAAGCAGGCGGACGAGGGTTCCAGGCCGGGAAGGAGTCGTTGTCGCCGGAGTCCGTCAGCTCCTCCTCGTTTCCGTCCAGGTCGACGGTGACGATCGATCCGTCGCGGGAGAAGGCGATCCTCGTGCCGTCCGGAGACCACGCCGGCTCGAACGCGTCCGTGCCGGTTCGCGTCAAACGGCGCACGCCCTTCCGCCCGAGGGCGCGCGTGTATATGTCGTAGAAGCGGCCGCGCGCGTTCGAGGAGAACGCGATCCGGGTGCCGTCCGGCGACCATGCTGGAGAGACGCTCGTCGCGCCCAGCGACGTGAGGCGCCGCGGCTCGGAGCCATCCGGTCGCACGACCCAGAGCTCACGGATCGCGGTACCGGGGGACCTGCGAACGTACGCGATGAAGCGTCCGTCGGGAGACCAGGCGGGCTGAGTCTCCGACGCCTGATCCTCGACGACGGCGCAGAGCGCGGAGCCGTCGCGATCGACGACGAAGATGTCACCCGAGTCGCCGCGCTCGAACGCGATCCGGCGCCCGTCGGGCGACCAGGTCGGGTGCCCGTCGTCCTCGCGCCCTGTTGTCAGCCGGCGGGTTCGCGTCCCGTCGGCATTCATCACGTAGACGGCGAACGTCCCGCTGCGGTTGCTCGAGAAGGCGATCGCGCGGCCGTCGGGCGACCACGCGGGCTCGACCTGGAAGAAGAGACCTCGGGGAGACGACGGATCGACGTCGGCCTCGGTCAACCGCGCTCGATTCCCTCCGTCCGCGTCGATCGCGTAGATGGCGTACTCGCCGTCGCGCGGGCTGACGACGAGCAGGTCGGGTCTCGGCTCTCCGTCGCCTCCGCACGCCGAGAGGAACGCGACACCCGCGGCGAGGGCCGCGGCAAGGTTCGACTGCCATCGCATCAGGCCCGGGCGACCGGCTCGACGCCGAGGAACCTCCGCTGCATCTCCGTGTCACGCGCGAGCTCTGCGGCAGTCGTCTCGAGCGCGATCTCACCGCCCACCATGACCAGCTGGCGGCCGGCCAGCGAGGTCGCGACGTCGAGCTTCTGCTCGATCAGCAGGATCGCCAGACCTTCTTCCGCGAGCGTCTTGAACGTCTCCACCAAGTGGTCGACGATCGTCGGGGCGAGCCCCTCGGACGGCTCGTCCATGATCAGCAGCTTCGGGTTGCCGAGCAGCGCCCGGCCGATCGCGAGCATCTGCTGCTCGCCCCCGGACAGCTCGGCGCCGCCGTTCCCCTTCCGCTCGCGGAGGCGAGGGAAGAGGTCGTACACGCGACTCACGGTCCAGCCGTCACCACCGTTGCGGGCGGCGATCTTGAGGTGCTCGTCGACCGACAGGGACGGAAACAGCCGCCTGCCCTGCGGGACGTACCCGAGCCCCGCCCGCGCGATCTTGTACGACGCCTTGCCCATGAGCTCGACGCCTTCGAACTTGACCGACCCGCTGGCGCGTGGGGGCGTGAAGCCCATGATCGCCGCGCACAGCGTCGACTTTCCCATGCCGTTGCGCCCGACGATGGCCACGGACTCGTTGCCGACCGAGAATGCGACGTCGCGAAGGACGTGCGCGCTCGCGTAGTACGCGTTGAGCCCTTCGATCTCGAGGAAAGGCTCGCTCACGCCTCGTCCTCGGGACGATGGTGCCGGCCGAGGTACAGGTCGTGGACGAGCTGGTTGGCGCGAATCTCGTCGGGGGTGCCCTCGACGATCACACGGCCGTCGTGCATCATCGTCACCTGCTCGGCGACACCGAGCGCGACGTCCATGTCGTGCTCGATCAGGATCAGCGTGATGCTCCGATCGAGCTCGAGGAGGAGCTCGGTGAGGAGCTGGCGCTCTCCGCGAGAGAGCCCCGATGCGGGCTCGTCGAGCATGAGGATCTTCGGCTCCGAGGCGAGCGCCATGGCGAGCGCGACCTGACGGTGCTCGCCGTGGGAGAGGTTGCCGACGAGCTCGGGGAGCTTGTGCTCGATCGCCGCCCGTCGCGCCGCGTCCCGAGCTCGCTCGCGAATGGCGGAGTCCGCCCGCGGCAGGCGCACCGGCCGCAGGTGGCCGTTCGCGACGCCGAGGATGGACAGGTAGATGCTGTCCTCGACGCTCAGGCCGAGGAGCATCCGGGACTGCTGGTAGGTACGCGCGAGGCCCCGCCTCGTCCGCTTCCGCGGCGGCATGGTCGTGACGTCGTCGCCGAAGAGCTCGACGCTGCCGGAGGTGGCGTGCAGGTCGCCGGAGATGATGTTGAAG
>JBOHBD010000285.1:0-4103 GCA_050698195.1 Gaiellaceae bacterium | reverse complement strand
GCGCACGCCTGCGCGACCTCCTCGATCGACTCGACGCGACGCGCATCCGGGTTCGTCCGGAAGCCCCGCTCACGCAGCCAGGCGAGCGTCTCCCACTGCGTGTCGGGGCCGGAGTCGCCGCGGACGCCCACGCCGTAGACGTAGATCGAGAGCGGCCGCTCCGCGGTCACGGCGGGGTTGAGCTGGCGGAGGGAGCCCGCGGCGGCGTTCCGTGCGTTCGGCGCCGGCTTGCGGCCGGCCGCGATCTGGGCCTCGTTGAAGCGGTCGAAGCCGTCGAGGGGGAAGTAGACCTCGCCGCGCACCTCCAGGATCTCGGGCGGCCGCTCCCCGTCGGGCAGGAGCATGCGGAGCGGCACCGACTCGAGGGTTCGGAGATTCGCGGTCACGTCCTCGCCCCGCAGCCCGTCGCCGCGAGTCGCGCCGCGGACGTAGACGCCCCGCTCGTAGACGAGCGACACCGCCGATCCATCGATCTTCGGCTCGAGCACGTAGGCGACGGGCTCGTCGGTGCCGAGCCGCTTGCGGACGTCCTCCGCCCACTTCGCGAGCGCGTCCGCGGTCGTGACCTTCTCGAGCGAGCCCATCGGCGAGAGGTGCTCCACCTTCCGGAAGCCCTCCGCGGGAGGCGCACCGATCCGCTGCGTGGGCGAGTCGGGCGTGACCAGCTCGGGGTTCGCCTCCTCGAGGGCCTTCAGCTCGTCGTAGAGCACGTCGTACGCCGCGTCGGAGAGCTCCGGGTCGTCGAGAACGTGGTAGCGGTAGTTGTGGTGAGTGAGCAGCCGCCGCAGCTCGTCGACGCGATCTGCGGCCGACGCCTTCGACGTCCTAGACGACATCGAGCAGCTCCTCCGGGGAGCGGACGAAGGCGTCGGGCTCCTCCGCCAGCAACGTCTCGTCGGTGTGGATTCCGCCCCAGCCGACCGCGACGGCGAAAGCGCCTGCCGCCTTCGCGGCCTGGATGTCGAACGGCGAGTCTCCCACGTACGCGGCCTGCGCGGGCCCTCCGCCGAGTCGCTCGACGGCGACGAGAACCGGCTCCGGGTCCGGCTTGTGGCGATCCGTGTCCTCGTATGCGACGACGACCTCGAACTGCTCGCGGAGCCAGGGGAAGCGAGCGAGCGCGAGATCGACGGTCCGGTGACGCTTCGCGGTGACGATCCCGAGGCTCCTCCCCTCCGCTCTGAGCCGCGGGAGGACCTCGATCATCCCCTCGAACGCCTCGAGGGTCTCGTGCAGCGGGTCGTTGTGCTCCCGGTATACCTCGACGAGCTCCTCGACCTTGTCCGGGTCGAGCGCGTGCATCTGGGCGACGAGACCCTGCCCGCCCACCGTGGCGGCGAGCTCCTCGTAGGCGATCTCCCGCTCGAGCACCTCACGGACAGCGTGCTGCATCGACGCGAGGATGATCGGACCCGAGTCGACGAGCGTGCCGTCGAGGTCGAAGAGGACGACCGGAAAGCGCATCGCGCGATCGTAGCCAGGCACCAGGGCTCAGACGCCGGAGTCGGATCTACGGGTCCGACCCCTCAATACTCGACCCGCTCGAGGTAGAGCCCCCACGGAGGGGCGGTCAGACCCGCCTCGTCGCGCGACGCTCCGTCGAGCAGCTGCTCCATCCGGCCGGGCGCCTCCGGCCCGAGCTCGAGCATCGTCCCGACGAGCGTGCGCACCATGTGGCGCAGGAAGCTGTCGGCCGTGACGGTGAAGTCGAGATGGTCTCCCTCCCGCTTCCAGGAGGCCTCGCGGACGTGTCTCGTGAACACGTCGTGGTGTGTCTCGGTGGGGGTGAACGCGCGGAAGTCGTGCTCTCCGGCGAGGAGCGCGGCTGCGGCGGCGAGAGCAGTCGCGTCGACGGGTCGCGGCCACCAGAGCGCACGGCGTTCCTCGAGCGGCGAGGGCGTCCGGCGGGCGAGGACCCGGTAGCGGTAGGAGCGCGAGCGCGCCGAGAACCGCGCGTGGAAGCCGCTTGGCGCCGGCTCGGCGCGAACGACGGCGACGTCGCCTGGAAGGACCGCGTTCAGCGCCTGAGCCGCGCGGTCCGCCGGAGGGCCGCCGTCGACGTCGGCGCTCGCAGCCTGGCCGGTCGCATGCACGCCTGCGTCGGTCCGTCCCGCGACGGCGAGACCCTCCCACCGCGGGAAGACGGCGTCGAGCGCTTCCCGCACGACGAGCTCGACGGTGCGCTTGCCGGGCTGGCGCGCCCAGCCGCTGAAACCTGTCCCGTCGTATTCGAGCGTGAGCTTGAGAATCATCGACTGCCGTCTGCGAGGGTCGCGTTCGCCTATCGGCGGGCGATCCGGAGCGACTCGTTCGCGGTGCTCACGCTAAGGCCCGGTTCAGGCCCCCCGCCGATGACGAAGACCCGCCCTCCGAGGGCGGCGACCCCGATCCCGTGGCGCGGGGTCCGCAGGTCGTCGAGCCGCACCCAGCGGCGGGCGGCGACGCGGTACGCGAGAACCTCTGCGATCGTGCCCTGCGGCTCCTCGCCGCCGACCGAGACGATCTGGCCGAGAACGCCGGCAGCGCCCGTTCCACCCCGTGCGTCGGGCACCGGCGAAAGCCGGCGCCAGCTCCGATCGCCGGGCCGGTAGGACTCGAAGTGCAGAAGGTTCGTGTCCAGGCCGGACGTGCGTCCGGCGACTGCGTAGACGGTTCCGCCGAGTGACGTGACGCCGAGGTGCTCGCGCGGTGTCGGCCCCACGACGACCGACCAGCGTTTCGTGCGGAGATCGAACGAGAGCGCGTTCTCGGCGAGCCGCCCTCCGGTCGTGACACCTCCGGCGACGAGGATCGTCTCTCGCGCCAACGCGGCCCCGGCCGCCGCTCGGGGGAACGGCATGCGCGGAAGCGCTCGCCACCTTCCGCGCTCGAGGACGAAGGCTCGACGGAGCGGCGTCCCGGCGACGGTGTAGCCGCCGAGGACGTAGAGGTCGCCCCGAGCGCCCACGGCCGTCGAATGGTGGACACCGACCGGGAGGTCGGGAAGCCGACGCCAGGAGTTCCGTGCCGGTGAGTACGCGTCCACTCGACTCGAGGCCCCCCGGTCGGCGGTGAAGCTTCCCAGCACCACGATCTCGCGGCCGACGGCCGCGGCCGCCACCTCGGTGCGTGGCAGCGGCATCGGCGCGCGCTCTTCCCAGTCGCTCGAGCCGGCGAGACCGAGAGGGGCGAGCATGAGCGCGAGGGCGCACGCCAACCGCACGAGACCAGGGTACTCATGCCGGGTCGACCACAAGCGTGAGCCCCTCGATCTCGCGGACGACGACCTCGGTGCCGGCGTCGCAGCCGCCGGCGCAGCGCGCGCGCCAGATCTCGCCGTCGAGCTTCACCTGGCCGTCGGGCCAGAGATCCGACACCGCGACGCCGACCCTGCCCACGAGCGTCTGAACGCCGACCGCCGCCTTGCGCCGCTTCGACCACCAGAGGAAGACGCCGGTCTCGGCGATGTCGAGTACCGCGGCGACCGCGACCGCGACCAGTCCCCATGGAGCCGGGAGGACGAAGATCGCGAGCAGCAGCGCGATGAGAACGAGCACGCGCGCAGCGTACTCAGGGTCCTGGCGCCGGAGCTCGGCGAGCCTCAGGAGGCAGGCGCTCGTTCACCGACCCAGAACGTCGAGTGCGGCTTCGGCCTCGGGTGCCCTCATCGAGACCAGGGCGTTCGTCGCGCACGCGAGGACGTCGTCGCGCCGCCAGATCCGTCGGGGCCCGCCCGGTCGTTACGGCGTCGCCGGCGCTTCGGCCTCCTCGCGCGGAGCGCGGGGCGGCGCGAGCGGCGAGGCCGCCGGCTCGTAGTCGACGAGCTCCAGGTACACCATCGCCGCGGCGTCGCCCTGGCGTGGGCCGATCTTCAGGATCCGGGTGTAGCCGCCGGGCCGGTCGGCGAAGCGAGGCGCGACGTCCGCGAAGAGGCGATGGACGACGTGGTTCGAGCGAAGCGCGGCGAGCGCCTGGCGCCGCGCGTGCAGGTCGCCGCGCTTTCCGAGCGTGATCATCTTCTCGGCGAACGGCTTGACCGCCTTCGCCTTGGCCTCGGTCGTCTCGATGCGGCCGTGCTCGATCAGAGCGCCCGCGAGATTCGAGTAGAGCGCCTTGCGATGGGC
>JBOHBD010000284.1:0-8125 GCA_050698195.1 Gaiellaceae bacterium | reverse complement strand
TCCGCTCGCGCGGACTCCGGTCGCGCGGAGATCCCTGACGTCGTCCGCTGCGCGGCCGCGGCGGTCGTGCTTACAGCGCGTGAGCTCTGCCGCCGAAGTCGGCGCTTGCGGCGAGCGCGTCGTCGGTCAGCCGGTAGCCGCGCTCGATCAACGCCAGCTTCCGTTCCTCCGGCCACGGCTCGTCGCGGCGGAAGGTCGGGTCGAGCCCGTCCTCTCCGGGAGTAGCCCGGACGAGGAGGCTGGGCACGTGGCGGTCGTGCCGGAACGGGAACCGGGCGGAGGCAAAGATGCCCTCGAGCTCCGAGCGTAGCTTCCGGCGCCGCCACCGAGGCACGGCGGCGAGTGCGGCGGAGACGACGTCCTGGCGAAGGCGTTGCAATTCGAGGACCGACGTGTCTCGCTCTGCCGCGAGCTGCTCCTCGAGGACCGTGTTCCGGGCGATCGCAACGCGCATGAGCCGCACGATCATCTCCCCGTAGTGGGCAGGCTCGCCGCGGCCGGCGCGCTCCTCCGCGAGACGGATCTCGGCGAGCAGCGCGCGAACCGGAGGCACGGCTCGAAAGCGCTCGAGCCGTTCGCGCATGCGCCCGAGGAACGCGACGTCGGTCGGCCGGTAGGTGGCGATGTAGCGGAATGCCGCAATCGCACGTACGTCGGGATTCCGGTAGGCGTGCTCGAGGGGGAAGTTCCGCACCCAGCCCCCATCCGTTGCGATGACGCCGTCGACGCTCACGGGGAGTACGAGGCCGCTCACCGCTGCAGACGCGAGGAGCGCGCGCGCCATGGTCTCGGGAGGGGTCGAGTGTGCGGCGTACGCGAGCTCGAAGTGCCGTGTCTCGTCGTCGTCGTGCTCGCTGACGTCGGTGGCGAAGACGACCAGCTCGATCTCCGCGTCGGCGAGCGACGAGCCGAGCTCGTCGGCTCCCCCGAGGCGTTCGGAGATCGTCTCGGGAAGCGTGTAGTCGTGCAGCCCGCCCGGGAACTGCCAGAGACGGCGTGGTCGGAACACGTGGTCCGGCCGGAGGTCGAGGACGAACTGCTCGAGATCGTCGAGTCGGTCGAGGGTGGCCATCGCTCCCGACAGTGCTCCGGCCGAGGTCCCGTAGATCCACCCGACCTGCGACCAGATCGGGCTCTCGCGCAGGCGCTTGAGGAACCCCAGCTCGAGCAATACGCCGTTGATGCCTCCTCCGGAGAGGACGACGGCGACGTCGTGCGGGTCGGGGTCGGGCACGAGGCTATTGTGCCCCGGGTGGAACGGGAGCTCAGGCGCGGTGCAGTCGTGCTCTCCGACGTCGGCGTGGAGTCGGGCGAGGAGCTCTGGCAGGAGGACGACGGCGGCGACCACAGCGGCTGGTTCTGCGTGCGAACCGACCCGTTTCCCTGTCCGGCTCCGGGATGCTCGTTCGTGGCGGGCTTCATGACCGCCGCGCACCTCGTGCTCGTCTGGCAGGTGCGCGACGACCCGAATCTCCTGTGGCATGCCCAGCGTGCGAAGGAGGTCGGGAGGAACCCGCGCGTTGTCGCCTACGAGAGCAGCTTCGGGCCGAGCGCGTCGTACTACGCGTGGGAGGCAGCCGGGCGGCCGGTGCACGGGGTGAGGGGCAAGCGCGACACTCGGTGAGCGGTAACGAGGGTGCCGGAGACACCTCTTACGTCGCTTGGCGGGTGTTGCATCGGCCGGGTGCCGAGGGTACCGTGGGCGGTGTGGATTCGGGCTTTCAGCCGGCCGGGCGTGCTCCCGCGCCGCCTCCGCTCGATCTCGTCCAGGACTTCGTCAACACGGAGATTACGGAGTGGGCACGTGACGACATCGCAACGCCCGCGCTGCTCGAGGACTGGCTGCGCGAACGGCGCCTGCTCGCAGCCGGCGAGTCCGTGAGCGCGGCCGACTTCGTCGCCGCGCGCGAGCTGCGCGCGGCGCTTCGCCGGCTGGCACTGCTCAACAACGTCGGCGAGATCCCCGACGAGGAGCTGCGCCGAAGCCTGCGCCGCGCCCTCTCCGCCGCCGAGCTCCGGGTCGAGATCGACGATCGTGGCCGGCTCGTGCCCGTAGGCGCGGGCGCCGGCGCCGAGCGGGCGCTCTCGTCGATCGTGGCGGTCGTTCTCGAGGCCGAGGGCTCGGGCTCGTGGCGGCGACTCAAGGCATGCCGCAAGGAGAGCTGTGGCTGGCTCTTCTACGACGCGTCGCGGAACAACTCGTCGAGCTGGTGCTCGATGTCGATCTGCGGGAACCGCGTCAAGACGGCTGCCTACCGTCGCCGGCGCCGAGCCACGTCATGAGGGCCGTCCGCTACGTCGCCTGGCTCGCCTGGCGACGCGTTCGCCGCCGGGAGAGCGGGGTCCTCATCGCGGCGCTCGGGCTCGCCGTCGCCACTGCGGTGCTCGCCGGCGTGCTCGCCGGCATCACGATCGCAGCAGATCGCTCGATGTCGCAGGCGGTCGAGCGTCTTCCCACCTCCGCGGAGAGCGTTCGCGCCTCCTGGTTCGGCGTCCCGGCGGGACCCGAGGAGACGCACGGCGTCCTCGCCGTCGCGGTCCGCAGATCGCTCGCGACGCTACCTCTCGCGGGGCCGACACCGCTCGTCCTCTTCCGGGAGAGCACCGTCGGCGGTCGCTTCGTCGGGCTCGCAGGCGTGGATCGGCTCGCCCCGCACGTGATCCTCCGATCGGGTCGGCTGCCGCGTTCCTGCACCGCGGGCCGTTGCGAGGTGCTCCGGCTCAGAGGACGCGGGAGGTTGCCGGACGTGCCGGGTCTCCGGCTCGTCCAGGTCGGGACCGCGACCCTCCGCTCACGTCGGCTCTTCGGCGACTTCCTCGAGCCCACCGACAACGCGACGGCGGATGCGGAGGTCGCACCCGCCCTGCGAGAGTCCGGCCGCTACCACCGACCTCCACCCGCGCCTCTCGTCGTCGCCGAGGGCGTCGCCGCGCTCGCCGCGTCGCCGGTGCTGGCCCGGACCTACCGCACGTACGCGTGGGTCTGGCCGCTCGGCGACGGGCATCCGAGGCTGTGGCAGGTCGACGACCTGATCGGTCGGATCGAGCGTGCCCGCGCGGCGCTCGCCTCACGCTCGTCGTCTTTCTCCGTCGCGGCGCCGGAGGAGGAGCTCCGCCGGGCGGAGCGGAGGGCAAACGTCTCGGGGCGGCGACTGCTCCTCGTGGGGGGCGAGGCCGCAGTGTTGCTCCTCGCCTTCGCGCTCCTCGCGGCCCGAGGGCTGCGTCGCGACGTCGGCGACGCGCATCGGCGTCTCACCTGGTACGGGGCGCGAAGGTGGCAGCTGGCGCTGCTCACGGGCACCGAGAGCGCGACCGTCGCTCTTGGCGGCGTCCTCACGGGCTGGCTGGTCGGAAGCGTCGTGGCCGCCGTGGCGGCGGCTCTGGCCGGCGCGCCCCCGGTGCCCGTGCTGCTGCACAGCGTTGCGTCACCTGACGGGCTCGTCCTCGCCGTCGCCGCCGTCCTCGCCACGACGGGGCTGATCGCCCTCACCGTGTCGCTGCGCGGTCGTGAAGGACGTCGATTCGGAGCTCCCGAGCTCGTGGGATCTACGGCGCTGGTCGTCATCGGGGTGTCTTTGCTCGGCGGGGCGGTGGACGAGGAGCGGCTCGCGACGGCGGAGGGCGCGGCAGTCCTGCTCCTGCTCCTGCCGGGCCTCGTCGCCCTGGTCGCGGCCATTGTCGTCGCACGTCTCCTGCCTGCGCTGGCGAGGCTGGCCGTCGATCGGCCGCGTGGGCCGCTCTCGCTGCGTCTGGCCGCTCTCGGCGTGGCACACGGCTCGGGTGCGGCGGTCGTCACCGTGGCGTTCCTCACCATTGCGTTCGGGCTCGCTCTCCTCGCCGAGGGCTATCGGGCGACGCTGACACGCGGGGAGCGCGAGCAAGCCGCATTCCAGGCGCCGCTCGACGTCGTCGCCCGCGAGGATCTCGGGTCGCTCGTCCGGGTGTTCGAGGCGGCGCCTCTGGAGCGCTTTCGGCGTCTCGCGGGCCCGGGCGGGAATGCGTATCCGGTGCTCCGTGTCACGGGCAGCGCGGGGCGGGCAGAGCGCGTCAGCGGCGTCACCATCCTCGGCCTCGACCGCGGAGCCGTCGAAGGACTCGGTGTGTGGCGACCGGACTGGGCGGACGGCGCGCAGCGCGGCGACCTCGCCGAGACGATCGCATCGGGCGCGGACGTCCACCTCCGAGGCGCGACCTTGCGGGCGGGCGAGCTTGCGCTCCGGGTCGGGCCGACTCTCATTTCGTTCGCGGCCCTCGTGGAGACACCGGACGGGGACTTCGACCGGCTCGAGCTGGGCTCGGCGGATCCGAGGAAGCCTTCGACACTCGTGGGGCGTGCAACTCCTGGGTCACGGCTCGTCTCGCTCGAGCTGGTACCTCCGCCGCGACTGATCGAGGGCGGCGCGGACGCCGGGATCGCATTCGAAGGTGTGGTGCGCGTCGGCGGGGCACTCGGTCGTCAGCTCAGGACGTGGACCGGCGTCGACGGCGTCGAGGTCCGGCCCGCCGGCTCGGGTGTCGACCTCCACTACGTGCTCACCCGCCAACGCACCTCTCGTGTCCGTGCCGTCCAAGTGACGGACGCAGCCCCGCCCAAGGTCCTCGTCAGCCCCGTCCTCGCGGAGCTTGCGGGCGGGCCGGGAGCCCGGTTGGCGCTCCAGGTGGGCGGGGCGCTCGTGACCGTGGAGGTCGCCGGGGTCGTGGACCGCTTCCCGACCGCACCAGGCACGGTCGTCGTCGGCGACCGGGCTGCACTCCGGACCGCGGTCAACGCCGCCGCACCGGCGGCCGCACGCGAGAACGAGGTCTGGCTCGACGTCGCCGACGAGCGACTGTCGGAGGTCGCGGAGGCATTCGCGCGCCCACCCCTCCTGGTCCTCGCCGTGACCACGAGGGCAGACGTCGAGGAGGAGATACGGAGCGATCCGCTCGCGCAGGGCACCTTGCTCGTCCTCGGGGTGGCCGCGCTCGTCGCACTCGCGCTCGCTGCCATAGGCCTCGCCCTCGCGGTGCGCTCGGACCTGCGCGACGATCGCGGCGAGCTGTTCGAGCTCGAGGCGCAGGGCGCGTCGCCCTCGCTCCTCCGCCGGATCGTCCGCATACGAGCGACTGCGCTGTCGGGCGTCGGCCTGTTGGCGGGTGCGGCCACGGGAGTCGTGCTCGTCTCCTTCGTGACCAGAGTGGTGGCGGTGACAGCCCGCGGCGGCTTCGCCGAGCCCCCCTTGGCCGCGACCGTCGACCTCCTCGTCGTCGGCGCCGGCGTGGCGGCGTACGTGCTCTTGGCGGCACTCCTCGTGGGTGCCACGACGCGTCGTGCGTTCGCGGAGACGCGCGGCCCTCTCCACCGCGCGACCTAGCCGATGGCACCGATCGCCGACACCCGTGAGCTCTTCGCCGTGTACTCCACGTCGAACGGCGGCGTCGCAGCCCTCCGCGGCCTGACGCTCACCGTGGAGGAACGAGGGATCCTCGTCGTGCTCGGCCCGAGCGGCTCGGGCAAGACGACGCTCCTGCGCATGCTCGCAGGGCTCGAGCGACCGTCCGCCGGTAGCGTCGTCGTCGCAGGGCTCGATCTCGGGCGGGCGTCGAGTCGCGAGCTCGCGCGGCACCGAAGCCGCGTGCTCGGCTACGCCGACCAGCACTACTGGCGGGCACTCGCCGGAGAGCTCACGGCGGAGGAGCTCGTCGGCGTCCCTCTCGGGCTGATGTCGATCGACGCCCGGGAGCGGCGTGCTCGTGCGCGCGAGCTCCTCGAGCGCGTCGGCCTCCTCGACCGGGCCACGGCACGGCCCTCCGAGCTCTCGGGCGGCGAGCAGCAGCGGATCGCGCTGTGCGCTGCGCTCGCCCATCGCCCCCGGCTTCTCATCGCCGACGAGCCGACGGGCGAGCTCGATGCGGCGTCCGCGAGACTGGTGTACTCGCTCCTCGAGGAGCTCGTGGCCGAGCACGCGACCGCCGCGGTCGTGGTGAGCCACGATCCCGTGTCGGCGGAGATCGCCGATCGCGTCGTGCACATTCGCGACGGGCGTGTGAGCGAGGAGAGTCGGGGTGCCGTGTCGAGCGTCGTAGTCGGGACGGGCGGCTGGCTTCGGGTTCCGGAGGAGCTGTTGCTCGCGGCCGGAATCGGCGACCGTGCGCGCGTCGTGTCTCGGACCGGCGTCGTCGAGCTTCGTCCGGCAGGGTCGGACGACGGCAGGCCTGCGGCGGCGGGCGCGCCGCTCGAGGCAGCCCGCGGAGCCGTGGTCGAGGCCCGTGCGGTGTCGAGACGGTACGGCGCCCAGACGGCCCTCACCGCGCTCGACGCGTGCTTTCGGCCGGGACAGCTGACGGTCGTGACGGGCCCGTCCGGGTCGGGGAAGACGACCCTGCTGACCCTGCTCGCGGGGCTCGACCTGCCTGACGGGGGAGAGGTCCGCCTCGACGGGGTGACGGTCTCCTCGCTCGATCGCGCCGCACGCGCTGCTCTGCGGCGTGAGCGGATCGCGGTCGTCACGCAGGATCCGCGTCTCCCCGGCTACCTGACGGCCCGCGAGAACGTCGAGCTCGGGCTCGCCCTGCGCGGGATCGTGGGAGCGGACGCCGTCGAGCGCTCGAGCCAGGCGATCGCAGCAGTGGGTCTCGTGGAGCATGCCGAGCGGCCGGTGGCCGCGCTCTCTGCCGGCCAGCGTCAGCGGGTCGCCCTTGCATGCGCCTTCGCACCTCGTCCGGCGGTCCTCGTCGCCGACGAGCCGACTGCGCGGTTGGATGCGGCGTCCACGCTGGCGGTCGGCGACGTGCTCGCCGGGCTCGCTCGGAGAACGGGGACGACCGTCGTCTGTGCGACTCACGACCCTCTCGTCATCGGGCTCGCGGACCGCGAGGTGCGGCTGCACGAGGCGGTCGGGGTACCATCGTCCTGATGTCGACGGTGACGGAGACGCTTCGTGTTGACGGGATCCGCTGCGAACGATGCGTGGGACGGCTCGCGGTGGCCCTCCAGGCCCACGACGGGCTCGAGGCTGCGAGCGCGAACCTGGTCGGAGACGTCACGCTCGCCTGGGACCCGGAGCGCACCTCGCGGAGCGAGATCCTCGCCGTTCTCGCCCGAGCGGGCTTCCGCGAGGCGCCCGCGAGCGGGGAATAGCACGTCCGAGAACCTCGTTGCAGCCTCCCGTAACCCAAGGGTACGGTAGACCGGTGAGCGAGCCCGAGCCCGCTACCGAGGCGCGCCGGATCGCCGCGCAGGCTCGCGATCGCGCCCGCTTCGAAGAGGAGGCTCTCGAGCTCGCCGATCAGATCTACCGGGTCGCGAGACGACTCGTCGGCTCGCGCGAGGAGGCCGAGGACCTGGTGCAAGAGACGTACGCGAGGGCATTCCGGAGCTGGCGCTCCTTCACTCCCGGGACGAACATGCGGGCCTGGCTGTTCCGCATCCTCACGAACCTGAACGTCGATCGCGGCCGGCGCGTGCAGCGAGCTCCGCAGACCCAGCCGCTCGAGGAGAGCGACTACTACCTCGCGAACAAGCTCGCCTCGGCGGCGGGCGAGGAGGCGCTCGAGCAGGAGCAGGTCGTCGAGCGGATGTCGCAAGATTCCGTCGTGAAGGCGCTCTCGGAGATCCAGCCGCAGTTCCGGGACGTCGTCGTCCTCGTCGACATCGGTGACTTCACCTACGCGGACGCCGCGCAGATTCTCGATGTGCCGATTGGTACAGTCATGTCCCGCCTGCACCGCGGGAGGAGGGCCCTCAAGCAGAAGCTCGCCGAGGAGGCGCTCACGTGACCCGCGAACCCTGCGACCGCTGCGAGGAGATCCTGCAGGACTTCCTCGACCGCACGCTCACGAACGAGGAGTGGGCGGAGGCGGAGGCGCACCTCGGGGGCTGCGACTACTGCAGGCGGAGATACCGCTTCGAGGAGACGCTGCGCCGGTACGTGAAGACGAGCTCCGTGGAGCGGATGCCCCCCGGTCTCATGGCGAAGCTCGAGGAGCTTCGCGGCCTCGACGCGACCACGTAGGAGGGCTTGGCGAAACAGGCTCTATGCCGCCCGGGGGAGCGCTGGTCGCCGCCAGGCGGCGTCCTCGGTCGGCCCCCATACCTCAGGTATGGGGGCTCCCTGCGTCCTTGCCTCGCGCCGACCAGCGGCAC
>JBOHBD010000283.1:0-8515 GCA_050698195.1 Gaiellaceae bacterium | reverse complement strand
GCCCGGCCGGTCGGGGACGCCGCGCAGCGCGAAGACGACCTCGTCCTCCGAGTGCGTCACCGCCGAGACGATGGACTCCTCCATCCCCGGGACGTCGGTGATCCAGGTGCCCGGCTCGTCGGAGAACGTCGACCGCGCGTGGATGGGAACGCCGTGGCCTCGGGCCAGCTCGACCGCCCGCGCCATCAGCACGCGTGCCCCGGAAGCGGCCATCTCGAGCATCTCCTCGTACGGGACGACCGCGAGCTTGCGGGCCTCGGGGACGATGCGCGGGTCCGCCGTGTATACGCCCGCGACGTCGGAGTAGATCTCGCAGGAGGCGCCGAGCGCCGCGGCCAGGGCGACCGCGGTCGCGTCGGTGCCGCCGCGACCGAGCGTCGTGACGTCCATCGTGTCCCGCGAGAAGCCCTGGAAGCCCGCGACGAGGACGATCTTCCCCGCGTCGAGCGCCTGAAGCACGCGCACCGGCGTGATCTCGCGGATCTTCGCCTTCGTGTAGACGGCGTCCGTGAGGATCCCCGCCTGCGAGCCGGTGAAAGAGACCGCCTCGTGGCCGCGGTCGTGCACCGCCATCGCGACGAGCGCGCAGGCGGTCCGCTCGCCCGTCGAGAGGAGCATGTCGAGCTCGCGGGGGTCGGGGCGCGGAGAGACCCGGCGCGCGAGCTCGAGCAGCGAGTCCGTCGTCCTACCCATCGCGGAGATCGTCCCGACGACGCGAGCTCCGCCCTCGTGCGTGTCGACGAGGCGGCGCGCCACGTGGCGGATCCGGTCGGGGTCGGCGACCGACGAGCCGCCGAACTTCATGACGACCGTCTCCGGGGTCGACTCGGACGCTGCCTGCATGCGAGTGATTGTGGCTAGCGGATCAGCTTGATGTTGAAGTCGCTCGTCTCGGTCACGCCGCGCAGCCGGAGCCACAGGAGAACGTACGCCTCCATGCCGCGCGCCGCCGAGATGTCACCCTGGTCGACGATGTGCGCCTCCGGCCAGCCGAAGCTCCGGAGCAGCGCCGCAACCTCGGCTTTCGCCGAGGCGTCGTTCCCACAGACGAAGACGTCGTGCTCCCCGGGCACGCGCGCCGGGTCGACCATCACCTCGCAGTTGACCGTGTTCAGCGTCTTCACGACCCGCGCCTCCGGGAAGGAGCGTTGGACTGCTCGCCGAGGCTGTCCCTCGAGGAGACGCGGAGCGCCGGAGGCATGCCCTGCGAGAAGTCGAGAGGGTTGGCGACGTCCACGAGGACCTTTCCGGCGACGTCTGTCGCTCGAGCGCTGCCGATCGCCTCGATCGACGCCGCGCCGGTCGTGCAGTTGAAGAGGAGCTCACCGTGGGCTGCCGCGTCCGCGAACGTCCCCTGGCTGGCGCCTGCGCCCGCGGAGGCGACCCACTCGGCGGCTCTCTCGTTGTCGGGGGTGCGCGAGCCCATCTTCACCTCGTGCCCGAGGGCGGCGAGCTCGTTGCGATCGTCCTGCCGACCATCCCGGTCCCGAAGACACCGATTCGCACGGTGTCACAAGGCTATCGTTGCCGCGTGCCGCGGAAGGTCATGCTCATCGGGCTCGACTGCGCCGAGCCGTCGCTCGTCCTCGAGCGCTGGCGCGACGAGCTGCCGACCCTCTCCGCGCTCATGGAGCGCGGCTCGTACGGCCGGCTCACGTCGGTGATCCCGCCGATCACGGTGCCGGCGTGGTCCTGCATGATGTCGAGCCGCACGCCGGGCGACCTCGGCGTTTACGGCTTCCGAAACCGCTCCGACCACACCTACGACGGCGGGTTCATCGCGACGAGCACCGCGATCGAGGAGCCGCGGCTCTGGGATCTCGTCACTCGCGCTGGCGGGTCGTCGGTCGTGCTCAGCGTCCCCGGGACGTACCCGCCGCGACCGCTGAACGGCGTCATGGTGAGCTGCTTCCTCACGCCGTCGCTCGAGAGCAAGTACACGTACCCGGCGGCGCTGCGCGACGACATCGAGCAGGTCGTCGGCGAGTACCTCTTCGACACGAAGGATTTCCGCACTGACGACAAGGACCACCTCCTGCAGCAGGTCTACGAGATGACCGACCGCCGCTTCAGGCTCGCGGAGCACTTGGCGGAGACGAAGCCGTGGACGTTCTTCGCGATGGTCGAGATGGGGCCCGACCGGATGCACCACGGGTTCTGGAAGTTCATGGATCCCGAGCATCGCAAGCACGAGCCCGGGAACGAGTACGAGAACGCGATCCTCGACTACCACCGCCACGTCGACGAGCTCATCGCCGGGCTGCTCGAGCACGCGGACGAGGACACGGTCGTCTTCGTCCTCTCCGACCACGGCGCCAAGCGGTTGGACGGAGGGATCCGCATCAACGAGTGGCTCCGCCGCGAGGGCATGCTGGCGACGCTCGCCGAGCCGGCCGGCGTGTCCTCGCTCCGCGACGTAGGGGTCGACTGGGCGAAGACCACGGCGTGGGGGGAGGGCGGCTACTACGCTCGGGTGTTCTTGAACGTGAAGGGCCGCGAGCCCGAGGGCACGATCGAGCCGGACGCGTACGAGGCCGTCCGCGACGACCTCGCCCGGCGCATCGCGGCCATCCCCGACGACGCGGGAAACCCGATTCCGACCGCGGTCTACAAGCCCGAGGAGCTGTACGAGAAACCGCAGGGAGTGGCGCCCGACCTCATCGTCGTCTTCGGCGACCTGTTCTGGCGCTCGGTCGGCACGATCGGCGGGGACGAGGGGATCCAGACGCTCGAGAACGACACGGGGCCCGACGACGCGAACCACGCCCAAGACGGGCTCTACATCGTCGCCGGCCCGGGTGTCGAGGCGCGCGGAGGAGCGGATCGACACCTACTCGACGTCGCTCCGACGGTGCTCGAGATCCTCGGCATCGAGGTGCCGGAGGAGATGCGCGGGCGGAGCATGCTCCCGCAGCTCGCCGCTCGCTGAACGGAGCGGCTGGGTCAGGCTCCATCCTGATCCCGATTCTGAGCTTCGGACGCTCGATCCATCTCACGGAAAGCGGGGTTGAAGAAGCCGTACGTCGTGACGGCGACATAGCAGACGCCGATGCCGAGGAACGTGGCCGAGACACCCACGGCTCCGACGACAACTCCGCCGAGCAGCACCCCGGCGGGAATCGACGCCCACGCGCCTGCTGTGATCGCGCCGTACACCCGTCCACGGAGCTCGGGGGGCACGCGCTCGAACTGGAGCGTGCCGAGCAGCGGGTTGATCGGCCCCGCGGCAAGGCCGAAGGCCGCGAGGGCGGCGAGCGCGACCGGCAGCGAAGGGAGCGTCGAGAGCACCAGGTAGCCGACGGGCGCCACGGCGAAGCAGCAGACGAAGGTCAGCCGTCGTGGGAGCCGGTGTCCGACGGCGCTGAACGCCAGCGATCCGACGAGGGCGAACCCTGCGAAGACGCCGTACATCACACCCAGGTCGGCTGCGCTCCCGAACGCCTCTCTCGCGAACACCGGCATCACGACCGCGAATGGCGCGTCGAGGAAGTTCGTGACAAAGACCGTCACGACGATCGCGCGGATCAGGCGCGTGCTCCAGATGTAGCGCAGGCCCTCCGCGAGCTCGCCGAGGTACCGGCCGGGCGGCCTCTCTTCGGCTCGAACGCGTGCGGCGGGGACGACGGTGGAAACGAGCGATGCCGAGACGAGGAAGCTCGCCGCATCGAGCCAGAGCGCCGCCGTGGCTCCGAGCTCGGCGACGAGGACGCCTCCGATCGGCGCTCCGACGAGCAGCGAGCCGCGCTGGATCGAACCTCTGATGCCCGCTGCCCTCTCCATCCCGATGCCCGCAGCCGCGACGAGATCCGGGAACAGCGCCTGACGCGCAGTCGTGCCGGGCGCGTCGAGGAGCGCGCCGAAGAAGACGAGCGTCATCAGCTGCCAGATCTCGATGCCGACGGTGGCGTGCAGGGCGGGGATCGCGGCGATCGCAGCCGCGCTCGCGAGGTCGGCGACGACGCTCGTCGTCCGGAAGCCGAGACGGTCGACGATCACGCCGCCGAAGAGCGCCGCCAGGACCGTCGGCAAGAAGTTGAAGAAGACGGCGAGCCCCGTGAGTGCGGGACTACCCGTCGTCACGAGCACGAACCACGGCACCGCGAGCTGCGCCACCGCGTTGCCGACGAGCGAGATCGAGTCGGCGCCGTACAGCGCGTAGAGCGGCCCCCGACTCACGAACGTGCAGGCTAGGGCTTCGGCTCGGCCTCCGGTGCCAGGGCGAGCTCGCGGTCGACCTCGTCCACGAGCTCGAGATGCAGGTCGAGCAGCCGGCGCAAGAAACCCGCGGTGATCAGCAGGTACTTGCTGCGGTGTGGGAGCGTCGCTGCGCTCGCCTCCGCCTCCTCGAGCCGCGCTTCGAGGTCGGCGACGTCCTCTCGAAGCGTTGCAATGCTCTCGCGGGTCGCTTCCTCGCCGACGAGGTCGGCGATCAGGAGTCGTAGCAGCACCTCGCTCTTCACCGGCGTGAAGCGGACGGGCGTCTCCGCATACGCACGTAGTGCCGCGAGGCCCTTCTCGGTCAGCGTGTACACGGTGCGCTCGCGCGTCTTGCCGGGCTCCTTGCGCGCCTCGAGGTAGCCCAGCCTCGCGAGCCGCTTGGGCTCGACGTAGTACCGGCTCTCGCCCGCCCAGTCGAGCATTCGACCCCGCCTCACCATCTGCCGCAGGTCGTGGGGCCCCGCTCCCTGGCGTCCGACGAGGCCGAGGATCTCGTACGAGAAGAGCGTGAGGTCGTCGCTCGACATAACTACAAAAGGTAGTTATAAACTACGAGCCATAGTTTTATGCACGAGGTCGGACGCTGGTAGACCCGGACGGACACCGCGAGGAGGCCACCCCGATGGAGGAGTTCAAGGAGCGGCAGCGGGCGATGTGGGCCGCGGGCGACTACGCCACGCTGTCGGAGCACATCAAGGGCGTCGGCGAGGTCGTGGTCGCGCGTACGGGCATCCAAGCGGGCATGGACGTCCTGGACGTCGCCTGTGGCGCCGGCAACGCGGCCATTCCGGCTGCGCGCGCGGGTGCGCGTGTGACGGGGCTCGACCTCTTGCCCGAGCTCCTCGAAGGTGGACGGGAGCGCGCGGCTGCGGCAGGCGTCGAGGTCGACTGGGTCGAGGGCGACGCCGAGGACCTGTCGCTCGACGGAAGATCTTTCGACCGCGTCTTCTCGACCTTCGGGCACATGTTCGCTCCTCGGCATCGACGGACGGCGGACGAGATGATGCGCGTGTGCCGCGAAGGCGGCGTGATCGCGATCTGCTGCTGGACTCCCGAGGGATCCGTCGGCGACGTGTCCCGCGCGAGCGTTTCGTACCTGCCTCCGCCGCCGGACTTCGCCTCTCCGCCGATCCTCTGGGAACGGAGGAGCACGTCCGCGAGATGTTCGGCTCCGCGACGACCTTCGAGTTCGAGCGCCACTCCGCGACGATCGAGTGAGACTCGATCGCGGGTTTCGCCGACTTCTTCATGGACACTTTCGGGCCGATGGTGACCGCGAGACAGCTGCTCGGCGAGCGCTTCGGCGAGATGCGCCGCGAGATCCTCGCGATCTGGGCGAAGTGGAACGAATCCGACGACGGCCGGCTGATCCTCCCGCAGGAGTACCTCCTGTCCGTGATCCGTCTCTGAGCGACGCGAAGGGCGGCCTCGCGTCGACGTAGCGCCCGCACCGGCTCGCCGACGGGCAGGCGCCTGTGGGTGATCTACGACGAACGTGGATGCTAGGGCGAGGAGGCTCGTCACTACGGATGAAAGTCCGCGACCTCGCAGAAACGCGCCGGCCTGCCCGACCTGCGTCTTGCCTGAAGCCCCTGTCCCGGAACGGGCCGACGGTACGCCAGCGGCCGGACACACAGAGGACTCCACGGAGGGGAGTTTCATCCCCCTACAATCCGCCGCGCTCATGAACGTCGTCGTCTACGTCTCGGATGCGCTGCGCGCGGACCATCTCGGCTGCTACGGAGCCCGCTTCGTGAACACGAGGACGATCGACGAGCTCGCCGCCGGAGGCGTCCGCTTCGACCAGGCGATCAGCGCGGCACCATGGACGGCGCCGTCGATGACGTCGATGGTCACGGGCCTCTACGCCCACCGCCACGGCTACCTCCACTGGGACGCCGAGTTCGATCCGACGACGGAGACGCTCTTTCGCGCCCTCTCCGCGCACGGGTACGAGGTGGGCACGTTCGTCTTCGACACGAACTACCTCTTCAAGGACCTGCCCGACGCGAACGTGCTCGGAACGAGCGAGATGCTCGACGGCGCAGTCGCGTGGCTGCGCGAGAACCGCTCGAAGCCGTTCCTCCTCTTCTTCCACAGCTGGGCGACGCATATGCCCTACGACATCCTCCACTCGGAGCGCAAGGACTGGCTCGCGGCGAAGGAGGAGGTGATCGGGGGCATCCAGGCCGACTCCGCCACCGCCCTCGAGATCACACGCGAGCGGTACCGGAAGGCGGTCGAGCGCCAGTCCGAGACACTCGTGGCCTCCTTCCTCGAGGAGCTCGAGAGCCTCGGTCTGCGCGAGAGCACCGTGCTCGCGTTCTTGAGCGACCACGGCGAGTCCTGGGGCGAGCGGTTCGCGTCGAAGGAGGACGTGAAGGGCGTCTACCACATGCACGGCGCGACGCTCTACGACGAGATCGTCCACGTGCCCCTGATCGTCTCGGCCCCGGGCCGCCTCGAGCCGGGCCTGGTCGACTACCAGGTGCGCTCCGTCGATCTGATGCCGACGCTGCTCGAGCTCGCCGGTGTCCCGAGCGGTGAGATCGACGGTGCATCGCTGCTCGAGGTGGAGGGCGACCGTCCCGCGGTCATCGCGGGAACGGACCTGGGCGCGCTGACGAAGCTCGCCGTCCGGCTGCCGCCCTGGAAGCTGATCCTCCACGTGGAGAGCGGGGAGGAGGAGGCGTACCGCCTCGACCTCGATCCCCGGGAGCTCGACAGTCGCCCCGCCGAGGCTCCTCCTGAGCTGCGCGAGATCGTCTTCCGCGAGCTCGAGAGCGCCGAGCGCCACGAGTTGACCGAGGAGGAGGAGGCGACCGTCGCACGGCGGCTCGCCGACCTCGGTTACCTGTAGCCATGACCTCCCTCGTCACGCTCTACGAGCGGATGTTCTTCATCCGCCGCTTCGAGGAGTCGCTCCTCGACCTCTTCGCCCAGGGCAAGCTCGTCGGCACCACGCACACCTACATCGGGCAGGAGGCGAACGCCGTCGGGATCATCGACCACCTCGAGCCCGAGCGCGACGTCGTGTTCTCGAACCACCGCTGTCACGGCCACTACCTCGCGTTCTCGGACGACGCGTTCGGCCTCCTCTGCGAGGTCATGGGGCGCTCGACGGGGGTCTGCGGCGGCAAGGGCGGCAGCCAGCACCTGTGCAAGGGGAACTTCTACTCGAACGGCGTTCTGGGAAGCATCGTCCCGGTGGCCACGGGAATCGCCCTCGCCGAGAAGAGGAAGGGCACGGGGGCGGTCTCGACCGTCTTCCTCGGCGACGGGACGCTCGGCGAGGGCGTGACATACGAGTCGCTGAACATGGCCTCGCTGTGGAGGCTGCCCGTGCTCTTCGTCGTCGAGAACAACCACTACGCGCAGTCGACACCGGTCGAGCTCGAGCTGGCCGGCTCGATTCCGGCCCGCGGGGCCGCGTTCGGCGTCGAGACGGCCGAGCTCGACACGACCGACGTCGAAGAAGTCCACGCGGCCGCGGGGAGCGCAGTCGCCCGGATCCGCGAGACCGGCGAGCCTTTCTTTCTCGTCCTCGATACGTACCGCTTCAGCCCGCATTCGAAAGGCGACGACAACCGCGATCCCGCGGAGATCGAGGAGCGCCGGAAGCGCGATCCGCTCATACTCGCGGGCGCTCGGCTGGCAGACGACGAGCGGCGTACGATCGAGGAGGCCTGCGAACGCCGCCTGGCGGAGACGATCGCTGCCGCCGAGGACGCTCCGGCGGCGACTCCGGAGGCGGCGTGAGCGCCGCCCCGAAACGCTGCGTCCAGGCTCTGAACGAGGCGCTGCACGAGATCTTCGCCGAGCGCGACGACGTCTTCCTGCTCGGTGAGGACATCCTCGACCCCTACGGCGGTGCCTTCAAGGTGACGCAAGGGCTCAGCGACGCGTACCCGGATCGCGTGCTCACGACCCCGATCTCGGAGGCCTCGCTCTTCGGCGTCGCGGCAGGGATGGCGCTCCGGGGGCAGCGCCCGATCCTCGAGATCATGTTCGGCGACTTCATCGCCCTCGGGTTCGACCAGATCGTCAACGGGATCGCCAAGTTCCGGGAGATGTACGACGACCAGGTCACCGTCCCGCTCGTCGTTCGCACCCCGATGGGCGGCCGACGCGGGTACGGGCCGACCCACAGCCAGTCGCTCGAGAAGCTCCTGCTCGGCGTGCCGAACGTGGTGGTCGTCGCGGCGAGCGAGTGCCACGACCTGCGCGGGCTGCTCGTGAACGCCGTCGACGACGAGCGTCCGGTGTTCTTCGTCGAGAACAAGCTCATGTACGGCCG
>JBOHBD010000282.1:0-6055 GCA_050698195.1 Gaiellaceae bacterium | reverse complement strand
GGGGAAGACCGTGGACGTGCGAGACCAGGTGCGGATCATCCGCTTCGACCCGGAGGCGTTCATCTCCTCGATGCGACCCAGCAGCCGCGCCTCGACGAACGGCCCTTTCTTCGACGATCGGCTCATCTATCCACCTACCTCTTGTCCTTGCCGCGGCGCCGGCCGCGGACGATCAGCTTGTCGGACTCCTTGTGCTTGCGGCGCGTGCGCTTACCGAGCGTCGGCACGCCCCACGGCGTGACCGGATGCCGGCCACCTTTCGTCTTGCCCTCGCCGCCGCCGTGCGGGTGATCCACGGGATTCATCGCCGAGCCGCGCACGGTCGGACGCTTCCCGAGCCAGCGGCTGCGACCGGCCTTGCCGCCCGACTGGTTCGCGTGGTCCGTGTTCCCGACCTGGCCGACGGTCGCCCGGCACGTGAGGAGCACGCGGCGAAGCTCACCGGAGGGGAGCCGCAGCACGCCGTGATCGCCGTCCTTCGCGACGAGCTGGACCGACGACCCCGCCGACCGCGCCATCCGGCCGCCCTGGCCCGGCTTGAGCTCGACCGCGTGGACGAGCGTGCCCGTCGGGATCGAGGCGAGCGGGAGCGCGTTCCCCGGCTTGATGTCGGCGTTCGGGCCGGACTCGACGACGGCACCCACGCGGAGGCGCGAGGGCGCGAGGATGTACGACTTCGCGCCGTCGGCGTAGTGGAGGAGCGCGATCCGGGCCGACCGGTTCGGGTCGTACTCGATCGCTGCAACCCTCGCCGGCACGCCGTCCTTCGTCCGCTTGAAGTCGATCGTGCGGAACCGCCGCTTGTGTCCTCCGCCCTTGTGGCGTGTCGTGATCCGGCCGCGGTTGTTCCGCCCTGCCTTCTTCGTCAGCGGCTCGAGGAGCGACTTCTCGGGCTCCGACTTCGTGATCTCCTCGAAGCCGGAGGTCGCCATGAAGCGGCGTCCCGGGCTCGTCGGCTTGTACTTCTTCAGCGCCATCAGACGGAGGCTCCTTCGAAGATCTCGATCGCGTGGCCTTCCTTCAGCTGGACGATCGCCTTCTTCCAGCCGGGCCTCCGGCCCTTGGTGAAGCCGCGCCGCTTGGGCTTCGACTGCACCTTGAGGATGTTCACGCTCTGCACCTCGACGTCGAAGAGCTCCTCGACGGCCTGGCGGACCTGCGTCTTGTGGGCGTCCTCGTGCACACGGAACGTGTACTTGCGGTCGGTGATGAGCGAGTAGCTCTTCTCCGAGACGACCGGCGCCAGCAGGACCTGATTGGGATGAAGGCTCACTCCGCACGCCCCTCGGCGGCGTCGGCTCCTGCACGAGCGAGCACGAGGGGGAGCGCAGCCTCCGTGACGAGGACGGTGCGCGCCCAGACGACGGTCGCGACGCCGAGCTCGGCCGGAAGGGTCACGAGGACCTTGTCCAGGTTCCTGAACGACTTGACGAGCATCTCTTCGTCCTCGGTCGCCACGACGAGCGTCGGCCTGGCGAGGTCGGACACCACCTCCGCGGCCTTTCGCGTCGACGGCGTCTCGAAGCCGGAGCCGTCGAGGATCGCGAACGTCCCGGAGGCGACGTGATTCGACAGCGCTCCGCGAAGCGCCGCGCGACGTGCCTTGCGGTTGACCTTGACCTCGAAGCTCCGCGTGCCCGGTGGGAAGGCGAGGCCGCCGCCCGTCCAATGCGGGGCACGCGTCGTGCCGGCGCGCGCGCGACCTGTGCCCTTCTGGCGCCAGGGCTTGGAGCGGCCGCCGGCGACGAGGCCGCGACTCTTGCCGCCGCGTGTCCCGGCGCGGGCGGCGTTCAGCTCTGCCCGGACCGTCTCGTGGACGAGGTGCGGCTTGACCTCGGCGGCGAAGACGGACGCCTCCAGGGAGACCTCCTTCGCCTTCGTCCCGCCGAGGACGGGCGCCTTGGGTGCTGTCGCCGGCGCCATCGTCATGCCTCGCGGATCTCGACGATCCCGCTCGCCGGTCCCGGAACCGAGCCCTTGACGAGGATGAGGTTTCGCTCGAGGTCGATCTCGTGGACGACGAGCCCTGGCTGCGTCACCCGAACGCCGCCCATGCGACCGGACATCCGCATCCCCTTGAAGACGCGCGATGGCGTTGCGGACGCGCCGATCGAGCCCGGCTTGCGGATGTTGTGCGAGCCGTGCGAGGCAGGCCCGCGCGTGAAGCCGTGGCGCTTGATCGTGCCCTGAAAGCCCTTCCCGACCGAGACGCCCGACACCTTGACGCGGTCACCCGGCTCGAACGCGTCGACGGTCACCGTCTCGCCGACGGTCAGGCCGCTCTCACCGCGAACCTCGACGAGGTGCCGGTGCGGGCCGAAGCCGGCCCGTTCCAGGTGCCCGATCTCGGGCTTCGAGAGCTTCCGCGCGGCGACGGGCTCGAAGGCGAGCTGCACGGCGTCGTAGCCGTCCTCGTCGAGCGTCTTCACCTGGACCACGGGGCACGGTCCCGCCTCGATGACGGTCACCGCGGCCATCTCCCCCGTCTCCGGGTCGAAGACCTGGCTCATGCCGAGCTTTCTGCCGAGGATGCCCTTCACAGCTTGATCTCGATGTCCACCCCCGCCGGGAGATCGAGGCGCATCAGCGAGTCGACCGTCTTCGGCGTGGGGCTGTGGATGTCGATCAGCCGCTTGTGCGTGCGGACCTCGAAGTGCTCCCGCGAGTCCTTGTCCTTGAAGGGGCTGCGAATCACGCAGTAGACGTTCTTCTCCGTGGGCAGCGGCACCGGCCCCGTGATCGTCGCGCCGGTGCGCTGCGCCGTCTCCACGATCTGAGACGCGGAGCGATCCACCTGCTGGTGGTCGTAGCCCTTCAGTCGGATGCGGATCTTCTGCTGCGCCATGGTTGCGGGGGAGAGCGAGGAAGGCCTCGCCCTACTTGAGGATCTCCGTGACGACTCCCGCGCCGACGGTGCGGCCACCCTCGCGGATCGCGAAGCGGAGCCCCTGGTCCATGGCGATCGGCTGGATCAGCTCGATCTCCATGTTCGTGTTGTCGCCGGGCATGACCATCTCCTGCCCTTCGGGCAGCTTGATCGAGCCCGTCACGTCGGTCGTCCGGAAGTAGAACTGCGGCCGGTAGCCGTCGAAGAACGGCGTGTGGCGCCCGCCCTCGTCCTTCGAGAGGACGTACACCTCGGCCTTGTACTGCGTGTGCGGCGTGATCGAGCCCGGCTTGGCGAGCACCTGGCCGCGCTCGACGTCCTCGCGCTTGATGCCTCGGAGGAGCGCGCCCGCGTTGTCGCCGGCCTGCGCGTAGTCGAGCGTCTTCTGGAACATCTCGAGGCCCGTGATGACGGTCTTCTCGATCTCGGGATGGATCCCGACGATCTCGATCTCCTCGCCTACGGTCATCTTCCCCTGCTCGATACGGCCCGTGACGACCGTTCCGCGCCCCGTGATCGTGAAGACGTCCTCGATCGGCATCAGGAACGGCTTGTCGACGTCGCGGACGGGCTCGGGGATGTACGAGTCCACCGCCTCCATCAGCTCGAGGATCTTCGGCGTCCATTCGGGGTCGCCCTCGAGCGCCTTCAGGGCCGAGACCTGCACGACCGGGATCTCGTCGCCCGGGAACTCGTACTTCGAGAGCAGCTCGCGCACCTCCATCTCCACGAGCTCGAGGAGCTCGGGGTCGTCGACCATGTCGGCCTTGTTCAGGGCGACGACGATCGCCGGCACCTCGACCTGGCGGGCGAGGAGGATGTGCTCGCGGGTCTGTGGCATCGGGCCGTCGGCCGCGGATACCACGAGGATCGCGCCGTCCATCTGGGCGGCGCCCGTGATCATGTTCTTGATGTAGTCGGCATGTCCCGGGCAGTCGACGTGGGCGTAGTGCCGGTTCGCGGTCTCGTACTCGACATGCGCCGTGTTGATCGTGATGCCGCGCTGGCGCTCCTCGGGAGCCTTGTCGATCTCGTCGAAGGACGTCACCGCCGTGTCCGTCCCGGACTCGGCGAGGACCTTCGTGATCGCGGCTGTGAGCGTCGTCTTGCCGTGGTCGATGTGACCGATCGTCCCGACGTTGACGTGTGGCTTGGTGCGCTCGAACTTCTGCTTGCCCATGACCTCTGTCCTCCGGATAGCTCGTCTTTACGCTTTTGTCTTTACGCTGGCTTGTCGCTCGTCACGAGCGCCTCGGCGATCGTCGCCGGAACCTCTTCGTAGCGGTCGAACTGCATCGAAAACGTCGCCCGGCCCTGGGTCATCGAGCGCAGGTCGGTCGCGTAGCCGAACATCTCCGCGAGCGGCACGCTCGCCTTGATCGACTGCGACCCGCCGACCGGCTCGAGGTGCTCGATCCGACCGCGACGGCCGTTCAGGTTACCAATGACGTCGCCGAGGAAGTCCTCGGGCGTCACCACCTCGACCGACATGACGGGCTCGAGGAGCTTCGGCTTCGCCCGCCTCATCCCCTCCTTGAACGCCATCGAGCCGGCGATCTTGAACGCCCGCTCGCTCGAGTCGACCTCGTGATAGGAGCCGTCGACGAGCTCGACCCTGACGTCGACCACCGGAAACCCGGCGAGGATGCCGGAGCTCATGGCTTCCTCGATGCCTGCGTCGACCGCCGGGATGTACTCCTTCGGCACCTTGCCGCCGACGATCTTGTCGACGAACTCGTAGCCCGCTCCGGGCTCCTGTGGGTAGAGGTTGACGATGACGTCGCCGTACTGACCCGAGCCGCCGGTCTGACGTACGAACCTGCCCTGGATCTTCTCCACCGGCCGGCCGATCGTCTCGCGATACGCGACCTGCGGCCGGCCGACATTCCCCTCGACGCGGAACTCCCGCAGAAGCCGGTCCACGATGATCTCGAGATGGAGCTCGCCCATGCCGGCGATGAGCGTCTGCCCCGTCTCCTCGTCGCTCGAGACACGGAACGTGGGGTCTTCCTCGGCGAGCCGCTGGAGCGCCGCGCTCAGCTTGTCTTGGTCCGCTTTGGTCTTCGGCTCGATCGCGACCGAGATGACCGGATCCGGGAAGGTCATCGACTCGAGCACGATCGGCGCGGAGTCGACGGCGAGCGTGTCGCCGGTGGTCGTGAACTTGAGCCCGACGGCCGCCGCGATCTCGCCGGCGCCGATCTCCTCGCGCTCCTCGCGGTGGTTGGCGTGCATCTGGAGGATGCGACCGATCCGCTCGGTCTTGCCGTTCGTCGTGTTGAGGACGCGGTCCCCCGCCCTGACCTGGCCCGAGTAGACCCGGAAGTAGGTCAGCTTGCCGACGTAGGGATCGGTCATGACCTTGAACGCCAGTGCCGCGAAGGGGGCCTCGAGGGCGGGCGGACGCGAGGCTTCCTCCGTGCTCTTCGCGTCGACCCCCTGCACGGCCGGAACGTCCAGCGGGCTCGGAAGGTAGTCGACGATCGCGTCGAGGAGCGGCTGCACGCCCTTGTTCTTGAACGCGGATCCGGCGAGAACAGGCGTGATCCGGCCGGCCAACGTGCCCCTCCGTAGCGCACGCCTGATCATCTCCGGCGTCACCGCGCTCTCGTCCTCGAGGTAGATCTCCATGAGCTCGTCGTCGAACTCGGCGATCGCGTCGATGAGCGCATGATGGCCGGCCTCGGCGGCCGAGGCGAGCGGCGCGGGAATCTCCTCGGTCGTGTACTCGGTGCCGAGAGCGTTCACGTACCTGATCGCCTTCATCTCGACGAGATCGACGATCCCCGAGAACGCCTCCTCGCTGCCGATCGGCAGGTGGACGGGGACGGGCGTCGCACCGAGGCGGTCGCGCATCGACTGCACGGCGGCCTCGAAGTCCGCGCCCGTGCGATCCATCTTGTTGATGAACGCGATGCGCGGAACGCGGTAGCGGTCGGCCTGGCGCCAGACCGTCTCGGACTGAGGCTGCACGCCGGCGACGGAGTCGAAGACCGCGACGGCCCCGTCGAGGACGCGAAGGCTCCGTTCCACCTCCACCGTAAAGTCCACGTGTCCGGGCGTATCGATAATGTTGATCCGATAGTCGCGCCACTCCGCCGTCGTCGCAGCCGACGTGATGGTGATGCCGCGCTCCTGCTCCTGCGCCATCCAGTCCATCGTCGCGGC
>JBOHBD010000281.1:0-3805 GCA_050698195.1 Gaiellaceae bacterium | reverse complement strand
GCACCGGGCCCTGCTCGACGTGCAGCTCGAGGAACGCGCTCGGAAGCTCGGCGCCCGAGCCGCAGAGCGCCCGGCTGCCGACGCAGCCGACCTCCTCGCCGCGGAAGACGACGACCGACCCGCGCCCCGTACTCGCGACAGCCTCGATCGCCGCGACGACGCCGAGCGCGCCGTCGAATCGGCCGCCGCGTGGCACCGTGTCGAGATGCGAGCCGACCCAGACGACGCGCCGCTCGGCGGCCCGGCCGAAGAGGTTGCCGGCGCCGTCGACCTCGACGGTGAGGCCCGCCTCGCGCATCCAGCCCGCGGCCAGCTCGTGCGCCTCGTCCTCCGCGGCGCTTCCGTGCAGTCGGTTCGCACCGGGACCGCCTCCGATCGCATAGAGCTGCTCGAGCCGCTCGAGGATCGTCACGGGGTGAGCCTAGTGGCCGCGGAGCGCTCCGAGAACGAGCCAGCCGGCGAGGGGGAAGAGCGCGGCGAGCGCGAACGCGACGGGCCACGACATCGTCGCGACGGAGGCCGCGAACAGCACCGGCGCCGCGACGCCCGCTCCGGAGAGCGCCGTCTGCTGGAAGCCGAGGGCGGCGCCGCTGCGAAGCGGGCCGGCGAGCTCGGCGGCCGCGGTGAACGAGAGACCGTTCCAGGCCATCGAGAGACCTCCGGCGAGGGCGAGCGCGGGGACGAGCAGCCAGACGGGGCCGCCCGCGAGCGCCGCGACTACGACCAGCGCCGCGGCGACGGCGAGCCCGACGCCCCGCAGTAGCACGACCCGCTGGCCGAGGACGTCGGACCAGCGCCCCGCGCCGATCCGGAAGATCGCGCCGAGCACCTGTGACGCCGCGACGACGAGTGCGGCGCGGCCGTCGGAGAAGCCGTGCTCGTCGTGGAGGAACAGGACGCCGAATCCGATGACCGCGAGCTGCGCATAGAGGTAGAGGCCGCCACCGACCGAGAGGCGCCACAGCCTCGTATCGCCGAGCGTGCGGAGGATCGTCGCCGCCTCGAGCTCGTGACCCACGTCGCGGTCCCGGAGTACGAGCACGCCGACGAGCGCGCCCGCCGCGCACAGCGCCGTGAGAAAGCCGAACGCGGCCTCGGAGCCGCCGGTGCCGGCGATCGCCGGGAGGGCGAGCGCGCCCACGAACCCGCCCAGCGGAATCGCGGTCTGGCGCACCCCGAGCGCAAGCCCGCGCTCGTCCGGGCCGAACCAGTGCATCACTGCCCGTCCGCTTGCGGAGTTGACGCTTGCTCCGGACGCCCCGGCGAGGGCCAGGAAGAAGAAGAGCGCGGTCGCGGACGGTGCGAATGCAGCTCCGAGGAGGCAGATGGCGCAGCCTGCGAGCCCGATCGTCAGAACGACCCGCTCGCCGAAACGGTCGGCCGCGAGACCCCATGGCAGCAGCGTGAGAGTCGTCCCGACCCACGCCGCGGCAAGAAGGACGCCGATCTGTGCGAGAGAGAGCGAGTACTCCTCGCGCAGCGTTGGCGCGAGCACGGGAAGCCCGATGAAGAGGACAGCGGCGCTCGCGGTGGCGATCGTGCCGGCGGCGAGAACGGCCCAGCGGTAGCGCACGACCTTCGCTCTAGGAGTAGAGGTCGCCGCCGAGGTACTTGAGCCCGGAGTCCACGAGCGGGGTGGCCACGCGCTTCCCCGGCCCGAGCCGTCGAGCGAGCTCCAGCGCGACGGTGAGGTTCGCACCGGTGGAGGGCCCCGACCACACACCCTCCTCCCGCGCGGCGCGCCTGGCCGTCGCGAAGGCTTCCGCGGTCGCCACCGGATGCACCTCGTCGAAGTCGTCCCGCTCGAGAAGTGGCGGCCAGAATCCGGAGCCGCCTCCCTCGATGCGGTGCGTTCCGGGCTCGCCACCGGAGATCACGGGCGACTCGGCGGGCTCGACGGCGACCCGGTGGAGGTCAGGGAGTGCCTGCCGCAGCCGGCGGGTGACTCCTACGAAGCAGCCGGCCGTGCCGACGTAGGCACAGAACACGTCGATGCGCCCATCGAGCTGCTCGCAGAGCTCGTCGGCCATCGCCGCGTACCCGTCGAGCATGTCGCGGTTCCGGAACTGGTCGGTCGCGAAGCCGCCGGTCTCGTCCACGATCTCCTTCGAGCGCTCGATCATCCGCGGTATCAGCTCGGGAGTGATCCCCTCGGGGCTCGACACGATCTCGAGCTCCGCGCCGAAGGCCTCGATCGTCCGGAGCTTCTCCGCGGCGAACGCATCCGAGGAGACGATGCGAAGCGGGTATCCCTTGAGTGCGCAGACGTACGCGAGAGAGGAACCGGTGCTCCCGCCCGTGTACTCGACGACGGTCTGCCCCGGCCGGAGACGGCCGTCGCGCTCGGCGCCCTCGATCATCGCGAGCGCCATCCGGTCCTTGTACGAGCCGGTCGGGTTCGCCGACTCGAGCTTGACCCAGACTTCCGCCATGTCGGGTTCCGCGATCCGCTCTAGCCGGACGACCGGCGTCCCGCCGATCGCACCGAGCATCCCGGAGCGCACAGGCTCTAGAGCCCGAAGGGGTTGATCACCCGGGAGCCGGTCGACACGACGACGCTCTTCGTCTCGAGGTAGAGGTCGAGCGTCTCGAGCGCGAGCTCTCTGCCGAAGCCGGACTGCTTGTACCCGCCGAACGGGATACCCGGGAACGCGGTGTACGGCATGTTGATCCCCACCGTCCCCGATTTGATCCGCGCCGCGATGCGGTGGCCGCGGGCGGGGTCGCCAGTCCACACCGTCGCCATCAGCCCGTAGCGGACGTCGTTGGCGAGGCGGATCGCGTCCTTCTCGTCCTCGAAGGGCGTCACGGTCACGACGGGCCCGAAGACCTCCTCCTGCGCGATCTCGAGGTCGTTCGTGGCGGCGACGACCGTGGGCGGATAGAACGCGCCCGCACCGTCCGGGACCGAGCCGCCGGCCACGACCTCCGCGCCCTCGCCGGCGCCGCGCTCGACGAAGCCGTGCACGCGGTCACGATGTCCCGTGGAGATGAGCGAGCCCATCTGCGTCTCGGGGTCGAGCGGGTCGCCGACCTTGATCGCGCCGGCGAAGTCGCTCAGCTTCGAGACCACCTCGTCGTACAGCGGCTTCTCCACGAGCAGGCGCGAGCGCGCCTCGCAGCTCTGGCCCGCCGCGTAGTAGATCGCCCACGCCGAGCTCGGGATCGCGCTCGCGAGGTCCGCGTCGGCGAAGACGAGGTTCGGGCTCTTGCCGCCGAGCTCCAGCGTGATCCGCTTCACCGGGTCGGACGCGAGCCGCATGATCTCGCCGCCCGTCTTCGTGGACCCCGTGAAGGCGATCGTGTCGACGCCCGGATGGCGCACGAGGTACGCCCCCGTCGTCGGCCCGTCCCCCGGCACGACGTTGACCGACCCGGCCGGGAAGCCGGCATCGGTCGCGAGCTCGGCCAGGCGGATGGCGGTGAGGGGCGTCTGCGGATCCGGTTTGAGAACCACGGAGCAACCGGCGGCGAGCGCCGGCGCGAGCTTCCAGGTCGCCATCATCAGCGGGTAGTTCCAGGGCACGATCTGCCCCGCGACCCCCACAGGCTCCTTCAGCGAGTAGAAGAGGAGCGAGCCGCCGATCGGGTTCGCGCGCCCGCCGATCGTCGCGATCGCCGAGCCGTAGTACCGGAAGTTCTCGACCGCCTGATGGACCTCGGCCTTGACCGACGAGATCGCCTTGCCCACGTTGCGCGCCTCGAGCTCCGAGAGCTCGGCGCGATTGGCGACGATCGCGTCTGCGAGCGCATGAAGGAGGCGGGCGCGCTCTGTACCCGGCGTCTTGCCCCAGTCCCCGTCGAG
>JBOHBD010000280.1:0-4085 GCA_050698195.1 Gaiellaceae bacterium | reverse complement strand
CGAGTACCTCGCGTCGCGCGGACTGGGAGAGGAGGTCGCGCGCGAGTTCCGGCTCGGGCTGTCGCCGGGACGCGGGCTCGCGGAGAAGGCGAAGGAGCGAGGCTTCTCGCTGGACGAGCTGCGCGGCGCCGGCCTCGCGACGGTGCGCGGCGGCGACTACTTCCCGCAGCGGCTCATGTTCCCGCTCAGCGACGTGCGGGGACGCGTTCTCGGCTTCCAGGCACGGAAGCTCTCGGACGACGACCCGCTGCACGGCAAGTACGTCAACTCGCCCGAGGGTGACCTCTTCCACAAGGGATCGATCCTGTACGGGCTCCACCTCGCCCGCACCGCCATCTCGAAGCAGGACCGGGCGGCCGTCGTCGAGGGGAACACCGACGCGATCGCGCTTCGGCAGGCGGGGTTCGAGCCGGTGGTGGCGTCGATGGGCACCGCGCTGACCGAGGGCCAGCTCCGGGAGCTCGGACGGTTGACGAAGAAGGTCTACCTCTGCTTCGACGCCGACGCGGCGGGCCAGGAAGCGACGCTACGAGGGATGGAGCTCGCGGCTGCGCGTGGCTTCGACGTCGAGGTCGTGACGCTGCCGCGTGGACAGGATCCGGCGGACGCTCCCGCAGGGTTCGAGGACCGGCTCGCCGGTGCCGAGAGCTACCTCCTCTACCGCGTACGGCTCGAGCTCGACCGCTCGGCGGATCGCCAGGAGGGCTTCGTGCGGGCGCGCGAGGTTCTCGCGAAGGCGGAGGACTCACCCGAGTTCCAGGAGGCGCGGCGGTTGGTCGCCGACCGGCTCGACCTTCCTCGCGAGACGCTCGCGGGCCTGGCGCCGGCACGCGGCGCAAAGCGCGCCCCTGCTCCGGACACACCCCGACTGCTCGACGCCGGCGACAGGCTCGAGCGCGATGCTCTCGCAGCATGCCTCGCTCATCCGTCGCTCGTACGCGGCCTGGCCGAGCTCACCCCCGAGCACTTCGACTCCGAGGTCACCCGGGGCTTCCGCGCAAGCCTCGTCTCCGGGAGAGACGACCCGGAGCTGACCGCGCTCAGGGCCGAGCTCGACGCTCGCGCCGCGCGTGAGGCGATCGACGACCGAACCGGAGCCGAGCTCCTCCTACGCCTCCGCGAGCGGAAGCTGAAGCGCGACCTGGCGGGCGCGGACCTCGCACGGACGACGGAGCTCCAGGCGCACCTGGCGAAGGTACGTCAGGCGCTCGCGGAGCTCACCTGACGTAGCCGAGCTCGCGGAGCAGGTCGCCCGCCTCGGCGAGAACGTCCCCGAGCTGCTCGGCGTTCAGGTCGTCTCGGTACCGGCCGATCGAAGACCCGTGCGCGCTCGCGAGGGCGGCGGCGAGCTCGTCGGGCGGCGCATCGAGGTAGGTGGCCAGCTCGCGGGCGGTCTCCGCCGGATTCGTCGCCATGTCTTCGTAGCGGACCTCGATCGTCGGTGCTGTCGACTCACGGGCAGCGCTCACGTAGCGGCGCCACGCCCACGCGGCCCTATGGGCGTCGCTGGCGCTCTCGAACTCCCCTCGCCGCTCGGGCTCGACCCAGAAGCGGGCGTACGCCCCGTAGGCGATGCCGGCGTCGTCCCTCTTGGCCTGCTGCGGACGCAGCCACGGCTTGTCGAGCAGCGAGCACACGACATCCCGCCCGTCCCGGACGATGTGGACGATCCTGACCTCCGGATATGCCAGCGCGACCACGTCGACGAGGTGGGCAAGCTCCGGCGTCTGCTCCACCGCACGTACAGAGCCCACGAGACCGACACGCCGCGCCACCGCGAGTGTCCTCCGCAGGCGCCGGGCCGCGTCCGCCGGCTCGAGCGCGGCAAGCTCGGGCACGGCCGCTTTCAGCGGAGCGACCTCGCCGAGGTCGACGAAGCCCGGCAGCGAGCCGATCGCACCGGCGAGGAAGGTCGTCCCGGAGCGGGGCGATCCGACGACGAAGACGAGCCGGGGGTCGAGCCTTCCCAGTCGCTCGCTCAGAGATGCGCCCCGCCGCGGGGCGAGCCGCCGTGCGACGCGGAGCTGGAGAGCTGCTGACTCGAGCAGGTTCGGCACCGCGCGATTGTCGCAGGCTCGTTGACAGGTGACCTGCGCTGCTTGAGAGTATGCGCACGACTCGCGACGCAACCCATCCCGGAGGGCGCGCATTGAGGCTGGGCGTCGCGGGCGTTCTCGCACTGGGCGGGTTGGCCGGTGCGAGTCTCGCGCTCGGCGCAGCGTCGTTCTCGGACGCCGCCGGCGACGACAACGCGGCACCGGACATCACGGCGGTGTCGGTGGTGGAGTCGACACCGGGGTCGGTGACGATCACGGTCACCGTCGGGAACTACACGACGCTGCCGGCGCGCACGTGGCTCAACCTCTGGTTCGACCTCGACTCGAATCAGGACACCGGCGACGCCGGCGACGAAGCGCTCGTCCGATTCGTCGCCGGGGGCGAGATGCAGCTCTACCACTGGGACGGCGCCGAGATGGTCGAGCGCCCGGCGACCGGAATCTCGGGCCAGTTCAGCGGTGGTGTGCTCACGACGACCGTTCCGACGGCCGAGCTTGGTGAGGACTCGGTATTCGGCCTGCTGGTCGTCAGCTCGCGCAGCCAGCAGGCCGGGCCGTCCGAGTTCATCGCCTCGGACTACGCCCCGGATCGAGACCGCTCCGTGTACCTCGGCCCGGCTCTTGCCGCCTTCCCGGATCCTGGGAACGACGGGGACGCCGCCCCGGACATCACGGCGGTGGCAGCCACGGACTCGAGGGACGGCTGGATCAGCTTTGCGGTCACCACGCCGAACTACGCCACCCTTCCGGGTGACTCCGTGCTCGCCGTCGCGATCGACCGTGACAACCGCGCGAGCACCGGCGACGGCGGCGCCGAGCTCCTGATCCGGACCCTCTCGGGCGAAGCGATCTTCGAGCGCTGGTCGCCGGAGGCGAGAGCGTGGGAGGACGACGCGCCGCCCCGTCGGGTTCGCGTACGGAACTCGGGCAACGTCGTCACGATCGACGTCCACCGCAGCGAGCTCGACGAGACACCGCGCTTCGGGTTCTCCGTGACGACGGCTGACGTCAACACCCAGGCGGGGTCGATCCTGGCGATCGACTTCGCACCCGACAGCGGTGGTTTCTACCGCTACACGCTCGCGAATCGGCCTGCGTTGAGGTTGATCGCGACGCGGCTCTCCGCCACACCCGCCCAGCCGCGGGCCGGTCGGAGGTTCATGGTCAACCTGGCGGTACGACGGTCCGACACGAACCGCGGAATCACGTCCGGGCGCGTCTCTTGCAACGTGCGGCTCGGAAGCACGAAGCTGGCGGCGAAGGGGAGCGTGCTCGGAGGACGCGCGAGGTGCGCGTTCGTCCTCCCCGGGACGGCGTCGGGGGGGCGCCTGCGGGGAACGATCACCGTACGCGTCGGTGGGAAGTCCGTCAGCTCGCGCTTCGCGTACATCGTCCGCTAATACGTCGACCTCAGACCGCGGCCGTCACGGACAGGCCCGCTCGTGCACGCGGACCGATGCCGGGGCCGGAGGGCGAGTCACTCGCCCGGTAGGCCAACCGAGGCCGTGCAGGCCCCGGCACGAGGAAGGGGGCACGTGGGGGGACCTCGTTTTCCTCCACGACAAAAGCTCCCCGGGTCAGATTCGAACTGACAACCCTCCGGTTAACAGCCGGATGCTCTGCCAATTGAGCTACCGGGGAACGCGCCGGTGGATTGTACCCGGGCCGGTCCCCGGCCCTCCGACGAGGCAGGACGGCGGACGTGAGGCGCGAAGGGTCTCCTCATGCGTCGCTTCGCCCTCGTCGGCGTCGCGCTGGCGCTCGGCATCCTCACGCTGGCACCGGATGCTTTCGCGTCGAGCGCACGGGTGGCCGCGCTCCAGATCGGCCTGCGCGCGCACGGGCTCGACCCCGGCCCGGTCGACGGCGTCCGCGGACCGCTGACGCGGCGCGCGCTCCTTGCGTTCCAGCGGAAGAAGGGCCTCCACTGCGACGGCGAGCTCGATCGGAAGACGAGGCGCGCGCTCGGTCGCCGCGGCCGCCCGCTGCTCGGGCAGCGAGAGCTCGCGGTCGGAGCGGTCGGCTGGG
>JBOHBD010000279.1:0-3253 GCA_050698195.1 Gaiellaceae bacterium | reverse complement strand
GTACCTCCCGACCTTCATCACCGCTTCCGAAGAGCAGCTCCTCGCCGGTGGGGCGACCGCGTCTCCGCTCGAGCAGGAGGCGGCGGAGGACGACCGTGACGCCGGAGCCGCGGACGTCGCGGCGCTCGGCCTCGCTGCCGACGACGTCGTCGTCGGCGTGAGCGCGAGCGGTCGGACGCCCTACGTCCTCGGCGCGCTCGCGAAGGCATCGGGGGCCGGAGCGAAGACGGCATGCGTCGTCTCGGTCCACGGCTCCGAGCTGGAGGCGATCGTCGAGCACCCGATCGCGGTCGTCGTCGGCCCCGAGTTCCTGGCCGGTTCGACGCGGCTGAAGGCGGGCACGGCGCAGAAGCTCGTGCTGAACACGCTCTCGACGATCTCGATGATCCGCCTGGGCAAGACGTTCGGCAACCTCATGGTCGACGTCTCCGCGACGAACGAGAAGCTTCGCGCCCGGGTGCGGCGCATCGTCCGCGCGGCGACCGACGCGTCGCCGGAGCAGGTGGAGGAGGCGCTGGCGGCGGCAGACGGCGACGCAAAGGTCGCGATCCTGTCCCTCCTGGCCGGGGTCGAGGCGGAGGAGGCTCGCACGAGGCTCGACGAGTCGGGCCGAAGCATCCGGCGGGCCCTCGGCCGATGAGACTCGGGGTCGAATCGGCACTCGTCGACGGACGCCTCGTGCGCGGCGACGTCGAGATCGCCGACGGACGCATCGCCGGCTACGGGCTCGGCTCCCCGAACGGCCGCGGCGTCGCGGTGCCCGGCTTCGTCGACCTCCAGGTGAACGGCTTCGCCGGGGTCGACTTCTTCGAGGCCGACGCCGACGGGTACCGGCGAGCCGGCGACGCGCTGCTCGAGACCGGCGTCACGGCGTACCTCCCGACCTTCATCACCGCTTCCGAAGAGCAGCTCCTCGCCGCCCTCCGCGAGGTGCCTGCGGGCTCGGACGGGCCCCGCATCTTGGGCGTCCACCTCGAAGGACCGTTTCTCTCCCCCCTGCGTCTCGGGATCCATCCCGTCGCCGGCCGCAGGGATCCGGACGAGGCGCTCCTCGAAAGGTTGCTCGCCGCGGGGCCCGTCCGACTCATGACGCTGGCCCCCGAGCTCCCCGGTGCGGACGCGTTGATCGAGATGCTCTTGCGTCGCGAGATCGCGATTTCCTGCGGCCACTCCGACGCGACCTCTGAGGAGGCGAACGCGGCTTTCGACGCGGGCGTGCGAACGGTCACGCACCTCTTCAACGCGATGCGCCCGTTCCGCCATCGAGATCCAGGAATCGCCGGCGCTGCCCTCGCGCGGAACGACGTCGTCGTCCAAGTGATCCTCGACGGCGTGCACCTCGAGCCGGAGACGGCGAGCATCGTCTGGCGCGCGGCTGCCGGCCGTGTCGCGCTCGTGACCGACGCGATGGCCGGTGCCGGCTTCACCGACGGCGGCTACCGCCTCGGCGGCCTCGACATCGAGATCCGGGACGGCGTGGCGCGGGGACCGAGCGGCGCCCTTGCGGGAAGTACGCTGACGATGATCGAGGCGGTCCGGAACCTGCACGCGCTCGGGGCGTCTCTTGTGGACGCAGTGGGCGCAGCCACGGACGTGCCGGCGCGAGTGCTGAGGCTGCCTTCAGCCGGGCGGCTCGCGATCGGGCTCCCCGCAGACGTCGTCGTCCTCGGAGACGATCTCGAGATCGAGCGTGTCCTCTTGGACGGGCGCGAGCGTGTCGTCAGCTGAGGCCGAGGCCCAGCCGACGCCGACGCGCGTCGAGACGGGCTCGCGCTACCTCGCCGAGATCGAGGAGCAGCCGTACGCCCTCACGCGCGTCCTCGAGCGGCTCCCTGAGTTCCAGCGAGTGGCGGATGCGATCCGGGAGCGGGGCGCGGACACGGTTCGCATGGTAGGCCACGGCTCATCCGACAACGCGGCCTCGTACGGTGTGTACGCGTTCGGGCTCCTGCCTCGCTGGACGTCGCTCCGGGATTCGATCTCGCTGACCGTCTACTACGGCGCCGAGCTCGACATGACGGGGTGCACCGTGCTCGCGCTCTCGCAGTCCGGCCGGACGCTGGACGTCGTCGAGTACGTCGAGCGAACACGCCGGAACGGCGCCTTCACCGTCGCGATCACGAACGATCCCGGGTCGGAGCTCGCGGCTGCGGCCGAGGCGGTGCTGCCGCTCTCGGCCGGGCCGGAGCTGGCGGTCGCGGCGACGAAGACCTACACGAACCAGGTCGCGGCCCTCGGCCTCCTCGCCGCCTGCGCTGCAGGCCAGGGGCCGCGCTTCACGGACGACCTGCGCGACGTCGCGCGGCTCATGGCTGTGCTCGTTCCCGCGGTGCAGACGCAGATCGCCAACGTCGCCGTCTCCTTTGCCTTTGCCGGCCGCATGTTCGTGATCGGGCGCGGCGCCGAGTACGCGACCGCGCGTGAGATCGCGCTCAAGCTCCTCGAGACCTGCCGGGTCGCGGCCGAGCCGCTGACGGCCACCGACCTCGCCCACGGGCCGGTCGCCGCTCTGGATGCGTTGTTCCCGGTCTGGGCGATCGCCTCCGACGACGAGACACTGCCGGCGGTGCTCGAAGCGACCGCACGCGCGCGCCAGGCGGGTGCGACGATCATCGCGAGCGGCACCGCCGCCGAGGCCGTCGTCGGCGCCGAGTACTCCCTCCCCGTCCCGGAGCCCTCCTCGCCGCTGCTCTCCCCGCTGCTCTCGGTGGTGCCGGGCCAGCTCTTCGCGTGGGCGCTCGCAAAGACCAAGGGCCTCGACCCCGACGAGCCTCGCGGCCTCTCGAAGATCACGCTCGCGCGCTGACGCCTCCAGGGCGCGCACGCCATCCCGACCCCGTCGGTTGGAGACGAGCCCGAAAGGGCGGCCAAGTTACAAGTTGTAACTTGGCTCGTGGGTGGGGGCTGGCTCGCGGGTCTGCGCGGCGACCTTGTCCAGGATCGCCTCGAGCAGGCGGCCGGAGGAGAGGACGTGCTCGCGGGCGAGAACGCGAGCGCCCTGCGGGCTGCGGGCGCTGATCGCCTCGCGGATCGCTCGGTGCTGGAGGTCGTTCTTCCGGTAGAGCTCGTCGAGATCGGCCCCGGTGGCCCAGACGGGCTTCACGAGGAAGGTGCGGCGCGCCGCCTTCGCCATCCGCTCGATGAGCGGCACCTCCGCCGCGGCGTAGATGACGTCGTGGAACGCGTGATTCGCGTGGAGCCACTCACGGGCGAGCTCGAGATCCTGCCGCCCGGCGTGCGCCATCTCGACGAG
>JBOHBD010000278.1:0-10503 GCA_050698195.1 Gaiellaceae bacterium | reverse complement strand
ATCAGCTCGTGCGAGAGCCCCCTCGACGACTTGAAGAAGTAGTCCTCGGTATCGGCCCAGCCGTACTGGTAGTCGGAGCGGATCTCGCGAACGACCTCGGTCTCGTGCGTGCTCATGACTCACCTCCGGCGACGCCTGCGGGTGCAAACGCCTCATAACCTTCTGCTTCAAGCTTAGCCGCCAGCTCGGGTCCGCCCTCGGCGACGATCCTCCCGCCCATGAAGACATGCACGTGGTCGGGTTGGACGTACTGGAGGATTCGCTGGTAGTGCGTGATCAAGAGTGCGCCCATATCGGGGCCGACGAGCGTGTTCACGCCTCTCGCGACGATCCGCAGCGCGTCGATGTCGAGCCCGGTGTCCGTCTCGTCGAGGATCGCGATCTTCGGCTTCAGCATCGCGAGTTGGAGCACCTCGATCCGCTTCCGCTCGCCGCCCGAGAACCCGTCGTTGACGTAACGTGACGCCAGCTCGCGGGTGACCTTGAGCTCCTCCATCGCCTGGGTCAGCTCGTTCCGGAACTCGGGGATCGGGATCGGGTCGTCCTCGCCGCCGTTCCTGGCCTTCCGAATCGCGTTCATCGCGCTCCGGAGGAAGCTCGTCACCGTGACCCCGGGGATCGCGTGCGGGTACTGGAACGCGAGGAAGAGACCGCGCTGCGCTCGCTCGTCCGCACCGAGCTCGGTCACGTCCTCGCCGTCGAAGACGATATGTCCCTCGGTCACCTCGTAGGCGGGATGCCCCATGAGCGCGTAGGCAAGCGTCGACTTGCCCGAGCCGTTCGGTCCCATGATCGCGTGCGTTTGGTTCAGGTCCACGGTCAGGTCGACCCCCTTGACGATCTGGGTGCCGTCATCCAGGGCGACGTGAACGTTTCTGATCTCGAGTAGAGCCATCGTGAAAAGGACCTTTCTAAGCCTACGGCGGGCCGACTGCCCGCCTCTCGCATGGTAGCCGGAACGCGTCCCCTTTCCTCGACGAACCCGGTGGTATGGTGATCTCATGCCTTTGTCCTGGTGGGAGCTCGTCCTGATCCTGCTCGTGCTCCTGCTCGTGTTCGGAGCCAAGCGGCTTCCGGAGATGGGCCGGTCGCTCGGCAAGGGGATGCGCGAGTTCAAAGACTCGGTCTCCGGCATCGGCGACGAGGAGTCGTCGCCACGGCCGCCGGCGGGCCTCCCTGCCGCGCCGTCCGAGCCGGCGTCACCGACGGAAACCGACAGCACGGCCGCCGAGAAGCCCGAGCGGGAAACCGTCTCCTAGGAAAGACCCCGATGCTCCGGTGGCTGCCGCGCCGCCTCCAGCACGGTGAGGAGGCCACCCTCGTCGAGCACCTCGACGAGTTGCGGTCCCGGCTCATCATCAGCCTCGTCGCGATCGTGCCGGCGTTCGCGCTCGCGTTCGTCTTCCACGAGGAGATCATCGAGTGGCTCACCGGGCCGCTTCCGGAGGACAAGCGACTCGTGACGCTCGGCGTCACGGAGCCGTTCACGACCTCCGTCAAGGTGAGCCTCATCGCGGGGATCGCGCTCATCGTCCCGGTCCTCCTCTGGCAGGTCTGGTCGTTCCTTGCTCCCGCGGTCCAGCCGAACGTCCAGCGGGTCGTGCTCGTCTTCGTCACCTTGGCGACCGGGCTCTTCGCCTCCGGCGTCGTGTTCATGTACTACGTCGTCCTTCCGCGTGCGCTCGGCTTCCTGACGTCGTACGACGACGAGCTCTACGACATCCAGATCCGCGCGAGCTACTACTACACGTTCGTCGCCTTGATCCTGCTCGGCGGAGGGATCGCGTTCCTGCTGCCGATCTTCGTGCTCGCGCTCGTGCGCCTGCAGGTGCTCACCTCCGCCCGGCTACGGCGCAACCGCCGGATCGCGTTCGTCCTTCTCCTGATCTTCGCCGCGCTGCTTCCGACGGTGGACCCCGTCTCGCTCGCCTTCGAGGTCGTGCCGCTCGTCCTCCTGTACGAGCTCTCGATCTGGATGGCGGTCCTGCTCGAGCGGCGCTGGCAGCGCGAGTGGGACGACGAGCTCGCCGAGACCGGCCTGTGAGGGTCGTCTCCGGGGACTGGGTCGTCCCGGTCGAGGGAGCCCCGATCCGCGACGGCGCCGTCACGATCGGCGAGGACGGGCGCATCGCCGCGGTGGGCACGACCGCCGAGCTGGGCGAGGGCGAGCGGTTCGCGGAGGCCGTGATCCTGCCCGGCTTCGTGAACGCCCACACGCACCTCGAGTACGCGGTGTACGCCGGCTTCGGGGACGGCCTCTCGTTCGGCCCGTGGATCGCGCTGCACGTCGAGCGGAAGGCGAGGATCGACCTCGAGGACATGGAGGCGATCGCCCGGCTGGGAGCGCTCGAGTGCCTTCGCTCGGGTGTCACGACAGTCGGCGACTGCAGCTTCAGCGGCGCGGCGGCGACCGCCTGCTCCGACCTCGGCCTTCGCGCGGTCGTATACCTCGAGGTCTTCGGAGCAGATCCGTCCGTGCTGCGGGAGCGGTTCGAGCGCAAGCGAGAGTACGTCGCAGGTGCGCTCTCCGAGAGCGTCCGCCTGGGCATCTCGCCGCACGCGCCCTACACGTGCTCGCTGGACCTCTACCGGGCGTGCGCGGAGCTGGGTCTCCCGATCGCGACTCACCTCGCCGAGAGCGAGGCCGAGACCGAGTTCCTCCGCACCGGATCGGGATCGTGGCAGGAGTTCGCCGAGCTCCTCGTCCCGCCGCCCGGAACGACCGGGATTCGCGCGCTCGCCGGAGAGGGGCTCCTGGGACCGCAGGTGCTGGCCGCGCACTGCGTCCAGGCGGACCCGGAGGAGATCGAGCTCCTGGCCTCCCACGACGTGGCGGTCGCGCACTGCCCGCGGTCGAACGGCTTTCTCGGCTGCGGCATCGCCCCGCTGGCGGACCTGCGCGCGGCAGGGATCCGGGTCTGCATCGCGACCGACAGCCCGGCCTCGACTCCGTCGTTCGACATGTTCGAGGAGATGCGCGTCGCGGTCGCCGCGGCACGCGCGCGTGAGAGGCGTCCCGACGCGCTGACCGCCGCGGACGCCCTGGAGCTCACGACCCTCGGAGGCGCACGCGCGCTCGGTCTCGACGACGAGCTCGGCTCGATCGCTCCTGGAAAGCGCGCCGACCTCACGATCCTGTCCTTCGCAGCCTCGCCCGTCATCCCGTGGGAAGATCCAGTTACGGCTACCGTTCTCGGAGGCTCGCCGGATCGCGTCCTCGCTACGCTCGTGTCCGGCCAGGAGCGGTATGAGAAAGGAGGGAAGACATGGCTCGAGCTGATCGGCGCCGCGCGCAACGCGCGAGACCGGCTGCTGTCGCACGACGGCAGGACGTCGTGACCGAGGACACCATGTTCTTCCCGCGACTTCGCAGACACGCGAAGTGGATGTTCCTCTTCCTCGCGCTCGTCTTCGGCCTCGGGTTCGTCGGCTTCGGCGTGGGTGCGGGTGGCATCGGGGTCGGCAACATCTTCGAAGGGGTCGGCGACTCGGGGGTGCCCTCGATCTCCGAGGCGGAGGAGCGTGTCTCGGAGAACCCGCGCGACGCCCAGGCGTTCCGCGACCTCGCGACGGCACACCAAGCCGAGGGCAATACCGATGACGCGATCGAGGCGCTCGAGAGCTTCATCGGCCTCCGACCCAAGAACGCGGACGCGCTCCGCGAGCTCGCGAGCCTCTACCTCGCAAAGGCGGGTGAGGCGCAACAGGAGGCCAACGCGGCCAACATCCGCGCCGCCTACATCGCGCCGGGCGCGAGCGTCCTCGGCTCGATCCAGCTCGGCGGCAGACCCCTCGAGCCCGACCCGATCTCGAGTGCGGTCAACGCGAGGCTGTCGCAGGGCATCTCGGCGGCGCTCGGCGAGGCCCAGCAGGCGTCGGCGAGAGCCGTCGACATGTACCGTCGCATCGCAGCCGTCTCGCCGCGCGATCCGAACGTCCAGCTCGAGCTCGCCCAGGCGGCGCAGAACGCGGGGGACGCCGCAACTGCGATCGCGGCGTACGAGAGGTTCCTGAAGATCGCGCCCGACGACCCGACCGCGGTCGAGGTCGAGCGCATCCTGAAGCAGCTGCGCCAGTCCGGGACCACCGGCTAGACTCGCCCGCCGTGAGGCCTGCCACCGTGAGTGCCGCTGTCGCGGCCGCCTTGACGCTCGCGCTCACGGGTTGCGGAACGGGCGGCTACACGGACGAGGGAAGCCAAGGCGCCGGAAGGCAGCTCTTCATGGACGCGCAGTGCGGCGCCTGCCATACGCTCGCAGACGCAGGCACCGCGGGAACGATCGGCCCGAACCTCGACGACGCGTTCGCGCAGGCGCGCCGCGACGGCATGACGTCCGAAACCTTCGCCCAGGTCGTCGCGAACCAGATCAAGTTCCCGATCACCGAGACCTCGACGGGTGAGCCGGGTATGCCGGGCCCCGAGGAGACACTGCCCTCATGCGACGACGTCGAGGGCGACGCCTTCTGCGTCCAGGATCAGGACCGGGCCGTGAACGACATCGCCGCCTACGTCGCCGCAGTCGCCGGAACCGGCAGGGAACCGCCCGGTCAGCCGGCGCCGACGGACGGCAAGTCGATCTTCACCGCCAACTGCAGCGCCTGCCATACGCTCGCCGACGCCGGTACGACCGGAACGATCGGACCGAATCTCGATCGGGCCAAGCCGTCGAAGGAGCTCGCGGTCGACCGCGTGACGAACGGGATGGGCGCGATGCCGTCGTTCCGGGACTCGCTCGACGCGGCTCAGATCGAGGCGGTCGCCGAGTACGTCTCCTCCGCCGCGGGCGGGTAGGCGCGACGCACGCCTCGAGCTACGTCGCCTCCTGGGCCTCGAGGTCGACGACGACGTGCGTCACAGGTACGTCGTAGCGCTCACGTAGGGCGCTCACGACGCCGCGTTCGAGCCAGTTCGACCGGCCCTCGGGATGCGTCGAGACGACGATCTCGGTCGGCCGGAACAGCCGCACCGCATCCTCCACCGCGACGAACGGGTCCGCGTCGCCCACGCCGCCTCGCGCCTCGATCCCGACCGAGCCGAGCCGAGCGACCGTCGCGTCGAGCCGCTTCTGAGCTGCCGCGCGTGCGGGGTCCTCGTCCGACGTCCACGTCTTGAGCCGCGAGTTCAACGCCGGGCAGACGACGTAGAACCTGCTCCTGCCCGCGAGGGCGAGCTCGCCGATCTCGCTCATGAGCTCCTCTCCACCGACGGTCTCGTTGGCGATGACGAGGACCCTGCGCTCGTCCGGCGGGCCGAGGGACTCGATCCGCTCGGGAGGCGGGCTGGGCCCGCGCTGGCGCAGGTAGATCCAGACCGCGCCCACCGACAGGGCGAGGAAGACCACGAGGCCGAACCAGCGATTGACCCACGAAGCGCCGACGATGAGCGCGAACGCGCCGACGCAGATCAACAGGAACCGGAAGGCCGCTGCCTCGCTACGAAACGGGCTCTCCACGGGTCAGATGAGGTAGACGACGGAGTAGACGACAATCCACATGACGTCGACGAAGTGCCAGTAGATCCCCGGCAGCTCGACGCCGTGGTGGTGCTCGGGAGTGAAGTGGCCTCGGAAGCCGCGGACGATGACCATCCCGAGCAGGGTCAGGCCGATGAAGACGTGCGCCCCGTGCAAGCCCGTGAGGCCGAAGAAGACCGACGCGAACGCGCCGTCACTTGTGTTGAAGCCGACGTTCAGGTACTCGACCGCCTGGGTCAGCAGGAAGGCGAGGCCCATGAGGAAGGTGAGCACCATCCCCGCGAGGAAGGCCTTTCGCTGGCCTCGCTTGATCGACTGCAGCGCCCAGTGCATCGTGAAGCTCGAGGTCACGAGGATGGCGGTGTTCACGCCGGCGACGAACACCGGGAAGTGGTACGGCTCGGGAGGCCACTCCGACGGGGCGCCGGGGTTCACGACCCGCACGAAGAAGTACGCCGTGAAGAAGGAGCCGAAGAGCATCGCCTCCGAGGCGATGAAGAGGAACATCCCGAGCACCCGCGCGTCGACACGCGAGCTCTGGTGCGCCTCGGGCGGCCCGTGGTGCTCGTGGAGGGCCTCGGCGTGCCCGCTCATGCGGTCGCCTCGGCCGCGGCGGGCTCCACCACGACGTGCTCGACGGGAAGGCCGCTCTGCGAGCGAAGGCGCCCCACGAGGTCGCGTCGGAGCCATCCCGAGCGCTCGCCGGGGAACGTCGACACGATGATCTCGTCCGTGCGGTCGTCGTGGACGGCCTGCATCGCGGCGGTGAACGGATCCGGGTGGGCAATCTGGCCGTGGACGTCGATCCCCTCCGACCGCAGAGCGCCGAGCGCTGCACGCAGGCGCAGTTCCGCTTCGGGGTGGTCGGCGCGAGTCGGGTCGCTCTGCGGGCAGACGATCAGGAAGCTGACGGCTCCTTCCTTCGCCCGCGCGCGGATCCGGTCGAGGAGCGCCTCCCCGAGCACCGTCTCGTTCGCCACGACGAGGACGTTCGCATGTGTACGCGTCGCGAGGTCGACGACGACGTGCTCGACCGGCCGATCGCCGGCGACCCTGCGGATCTCCTCGACGAGGCTCTTCCTCAGCCAGCCGGACTTCGACTCGGGATGCGTGGAGACGATGATCTCGTCGACGTCCTCCGACGCGAGCACATCCTTGACCGCAGTCAGGGGATCGTCGTCGTAGACGCCGCCGTGAGCAGGGATTCCCGCCGCTCGCAGCACCACGAGCGTCCTGTCGAGCCGCCGTCCGGCCGTGGCCCGCCGTGAGTCCCGGTAGACGACGTAGCCCTCCCGCGGCTGTGTGACCGGAGCGACTACGACGACGCGGATCGGGCCTTGGTCGGCGCGACGCTTCACCGCGCGCACGAGCTCCTCGCCTACGAGCGTCTCGTTCGCGACGACGAGCACCGCACGCAGCGCACTCATGCGTGCACCTCCTGCGCCTCCTTCGCCGGGCTCATGACGGCATGCCGTGCGCCCGGCACGCCGTACTCGTACGGCCCCGCGACCACCTGCGGGATCTCGTCGAAGTTGAAGATCGGCGGCGGAGAGGACACCTGCCACTCGAGCGTGAGCGCGCGCCACGGGTTGGACCCTGCGACCGGGCCCCGCGCCCAGCTCATCACGATGTTGTACGCGAACACGACGAACGAAGCGCCGAGCACGAACGATGCGATCGTGATGAAGAAGTTCAGCGAGCCGAAGACCTCGGCGTAGTCGGCGACGCGACGCGGCATCCCCCGGAGGCCAACGTAGTGCATGGGGAAGAACGTCGCGTTGAAGCTCACGAAGGTGAGCCAGAAGTGGAGCCTGCCGAGGCGCTCGTCGTACATGCGGCCGGTCATCTTCGGAAACCAGTAGTAGACCCCCGCGAAGATCGTGAACACCGAGCCGCCGAAGAGCACGTAGTGGATGTGGGCGACGATGAAGTAGGTGTCCGACGCGTGGATGTCGATCGGCACCGAGCCGAGGTAGATCCCGGAGAGCCCGCCGATCACGAACATCGTCACGAAGCCGAGCGCGAAGAGCATCGGCGTCGTCAGGTGTATCCGGCCGCGCCACAGGGTGGCGCTCCAGGAGAAGATCTTGATCCCGGTCGGGACGGCGATGAGCAGGGTCGTGATCATCATCGGAACGCGCAGCCAGTCGGCCATGCCCGCCACGAACATGTGGTGCGCCCATACGGAGAACCCGAGCACGAGAATCCCGATCAGCGACAGGGCCATCAGCCGGTAGCCGAAGATCGGCTTGCGGGACATCGAGGCGATGACCTCGGAGACGATCCCGAACCCGGGCAGCATCATGATGTAGACGGCCGGGTGGCTGTAGAACCAGAAGATGTGCTGGTATCCCAGCGCGTACCCGCCTCCGTCGGGCGTGAAGAAGTCGGTGTGCAGGATCCGGTCGAACATGACGAAGAACTGCGAGCCGGCGATGAACGGTGTCGCGATCACGACCAGCAGTGACGTCGTGAAGTTCGCCCAGACGAGGAGAGGCATGCGCCAGAAGGTCATCCCCGGCGCACGCATCGTGATGATGGTGACCAGGAAGTTGAGGGCCGTCATGATCGACGACGCCCCCGCCCACTGGACGCCCATGTTGAAGAAGGTCTGGCCGAGCGGTTGCCCCTCGGCGAGCGGCGCGTAGCCCGTCCAACCGGCCCCGAACGCCCCGCCGGGCGCGACGAAGCTCGCTATGAACATGATCCCCGCGATCGGCAGGAGCCAGAACGAAAGCGCGTTCAGGCGCGGAAACGCCATGTCCGGAGCGCCGAGCATCAGCGGCACCACGAAGTTCGCGAGGCCTGCGAAGGCCGGGATGATGAAGAGGAAGATCATCAGCGATGCGTGCACCGAGACGAGGCCGTTGAAGGTCTGCGAGTCGACGAACTGCAGGCCCGGCTGCGCGAGCTCGGCACGGAAGAACATCGCCATCAGACCGGCGACGGTGAAGAAGAAGAACGTCGTGACGAGGTACTGGACGCCGATCACCTTGTGGTCGGTGTTGACCCGGAAGTAGTCCCGCCAGCTCCGGGCGCCGTGGCCGGAGTGATCCTCCGGACGCGTCGGGCGGCCGACGAGGTAGTGAAGCCAGTAGTCGAAGGAGCCGATCCCGGCGAGGAACCCGACCGGCGCGGCCGTCATCGCCGCGATGGCGAGGACGACCTCCGTGTGCCAGACGGGATCCCAGCTCCACCACCAGCGCAGGCCGACGACGAGGAGCGTCCCGAGCCCGAAGAAGAGCGCGCCCATCCACGCGCCGCGGACGAGCCCGGGACCGAACACGATGCGCCGCGTCGGTCCGGGCGGAGGCTCGAAGTGAGCCGGGTAGAGCTCCGCGGGCGCCGTGTCGTGCTGAGTGGCGGTCACGCTTGCTGCTCCTCCACCCAGGCGTCGAACTCCTCCTGCGTGACGACGCGGGCCCTCGCCCTCATGGTCGAGTGGCCGAGCCCGCAGAGCTCGGTGCAGACGACGGTGAATTCGCCGGTCCGCTTCGGCGTCACGAGGATCTCGGTCTCGATCCCGGGCACGGCGTCCATCTTCTGGCCGAAGTTCGGCGACCAGAAGGAGTGGATGACGTCGACCGAGCGGATCGTGAAGCGCGTCTCCCGCCCGACCGGGAGCACGAGCTCGCCCGACTGCAGGTCGTCGGACTCGGGGTAGACGAACTTCCAGGCGAACTGCTGGGCGATCACCTGCACGTCGAGGGGACGCTCGCCGGCGTCCCCGTTTCGCGCCAGCACGAGGGCACTGACGATGCCGATGGCCGTGACGAGCACGGCGGGAACCGCCGTCCACAGGATCTCGAGCCCCGTGTGACCGTGGATCGGAGGGCCGTCGGCGTCGTCGTCCAGCGGGACGTGCCACTTCCAGACGGAGAAGATGACTACGGCTGAGACGAGCGAAAAGATGACGATCGAGACGACCGTGACGAACCAGTAGATCGCCTGAATCCGATCGAACTCCTCCGACGCGGAGGTCGGAAGCCACTTGAAGAGGAGGGCCACCAGCGTGAGCGCCACGCCGATCACGACCCCGATCGCGACGAGCTGGACGATGCCCTTGCGCACCGCTTCGAGCCTACTCCAAGCGCGAGCTATCGTGCCGGGACAGCCGGCCCGGCTCTTCGCCCACTCCTCGTGACTCGATCGCTCACGCTCTTGCTCCCCGTCGCCGCGCTCCTGGCAGGGGCGTTGGCGGTGCTCGTCGTCCTCGGCAGCGGGACGAGCGAGGCTTCGCCGGCAGTCGTGCGCGGACCGCTCGGGAGCGGGAAGCCGGTCGTCCTCGCCTTCGGCGGCGACGTCCACTTCGAGGGGGTCCTCTCGTCCAAGCTCGTCGCCTCGCCCTCGCGCATGCTCGACCCGATCGAGCCCGTGCTCGACCGCGCCGACATCGCAGTCGTGAACCTCGAGACTGCGGTGACGAACGCCGGTGCCGCCGCCGCCAAGCTGTTCGTCTTCCGCACGCCGGCCTCCGCCTTCGCCGCGCTCCGTGGCGGCTCGGTCGACGTAGTGTCGATGGCCAACAACCACGGCATGGACTACGGCGAGGCCGGGCTTCGCGACTCGCTCGCGGCGGCGAGGCGCTACCGGTTCCCGGTCATCGGCATCGGGCTCGACGCGAAGCGGGCATACGCACCTTTCCGTCGTACGGTCAGAGGCCAGCGGATCGCGATCATCGGGGCGACCCAGGTGCTCGACGACCACCTGATCTCGGCGTGGACTGCCGGCCCTCGCAAGCCGGGGCTCGCGTCCGCGAAGGACGTTCCGAGGCTCCTCCAAGAGGTCCGGCGTGCGCGCAGGACCTCGGACACGGTCGTCGTCTACCTCCACTGGGGAGTCGAGCTCGCGCGCTGCCCGACGACCGACCAGCGAATGCTCGCCCGGCAGCTCGTCGACGCCGGCGCGGATGTCGTCGCCGGCGGCCACGCCCATCGGCCCCAGGGAGCGGGGCGCATGGGCAAGGCCTTCGTCGCCTACGGCCTCGGCACCTTCGTCTGGTACGGGACGAGCGAGCTCTCGACCCAGA
>JBOHBD010000277.1:0-3267 GCA_050698195.1 Gaiellaceae bacterium | reverse complement strand
GCGCGAAGGAGGCGCGCGCGGTCTGCGCTCGCCCCCGGAACGAGCCCTCGCGCGAAGCCGGCGAGCAGGAAGACGCTCGCCAGCCCTTGCCACTCGCCGTACGGCGAGAGGAGCTCGGCCGTCTCCGCCGGCTCCTCGGGCCAGCGGCCACACAGGGAGGCATAGAGCTTCACGAGCCCGAGGTCTGCGACGAGACCGGTGTCATAGCGGCCCAGCCCCTGGAGCGCGACGACGCCGACGCTCCACGGGCCGATGCCGCGAACGCGGCTGAGTCGTGCCAGCGCCGTGGTCGACCGAGCAGCCTTCAGCGACTCGAGGTCGAGCGTCCGCACGAGCCGGGCGAGCGTCGCGGCGCGGCTCGCCGCCAAGCCGCACTGGCAGAGTCGAGCCGGAGAGAGCCTCGCCAATGCCTCTCGGGTCGGTGGGTCCTCGCCGTTCGCCCGGATCACGGTGCGCTCGATCTCTCTCGCCCTGCTCGACTGGATCAGCTGGCCGCAGATCGCACGGAGGGCGGCGTGGGCGACCGTCGCCGTCCGGCGCGGGCGCAGGCCTCGAAGCTGACGTACCGACGGGCCGAGCACGCGGTCGCGCGCGAACCGCCGGTGGAACTCGCTCGTGTCGTCGTCGAGCGCGAGCAGGAACCGCGCCTCGGTCACGGCACGCTCCGAGGAGCCGCGGACGAGGACGGCGCCGTCCTGCAGCTGGCGGGCTTTCGCCCAGCCCCCCGCTGTGAGCTTCGCCTTCCAGGTGTCGGTCCCGGTCGTCAGCTTCAGGGAGTAGAGACCCGCCGGCCGGATCGCCGTCTCGATCACAGGGCCACCCTACTGGCCTCGGGAAACGGAGCCCGTGCCAGGCAGGGCCTGACACCGGCGCTGTTCTCATACTTACGCGCGTGCGCCTCGCCGACGCTGTCTCCCTCCGCTCCCGCCGGCGCAAGCTCCGGCTCTTCCTCGACGAGCTTCAACCGGACGCGGGCACGACCGTCCTCGACGTCGGCGCGGACGAGCTCGCGTTCGGAGAGGGCGGCGGGTGCGGGACGCTGAACTTCTTCGAGGAGCTCTATCCCTGGCCGGAGCGGATCACGGCGCTCGGGCTGCAGGACGGCTCGGCGTTCCGCGCCCGCTACCCGAGTACTCGCTACGTGCAGGGCGACGCGTGTGCGCTTCCGTTCGGCGACGGGGAGTTCGACGTCGTCTTCTCGAACGCGGTGATCGAGCACGTCGGGGGTCGCGAGCGGCAGCGGACCCTCGTGTCCGAGGCGCTCCGTGTCGGCCGGAAGGCGTTCATCACGACGCCGAACCGCCGGTTCCCGATCGAGGTGCACACGCGGCTCCCGCTCGTCCACTGGCTTCCCGACCCGGTTGCGCACCGGGTCTACGACGCGGTCGGAAAGGGCTTCGCGAAGGAGATCGACCTGCTCTCCACCGCGCGGTTCGAGTCGCTCTTTCCAGGGCGGGTTCGCATCGTCAACCTCGGTCTGACGCTGGTGGCCATTGTCGACTAGCGCCGGGCGGGTCGTCCTCGTCGCGCTCGTGGTCGGGCTCGCCCTCCACAACGCGGCCATGGCCCAGCTCTGGGAGCTCGGCGTGCGTGGCAACGCACTCGACGTCGTCGCCGCCTGGAAGGAGGTGCTCCTACTCGCCGGGCTCGTTGCCGTCGCCTGGAAGGTGCGGGGCCTTCCGGCGGTCACCGTCGCCGACGTCCTCGCTGCGAGCTACGCGATCGTCGTGGTCGTCTACGCGCTGATCCCGCAGGACGCGCTCGGGGGGGACGCGACCACACGCGGCGAGCTGCTCGCCCTCCGGCACCACCTGCTTCCAGTCGCCGCGTACGGGCTCGGCCGGATGCTGTCGCGCTGGTGGCGTGAGACGGACCTCCTGGGCGGCGTGCTCGCGCTCACGGCGGCCGGCGTCGCGGTCGTCGGTCTGCTGGACCTCGCGTTCGTCACCCTTCAGGCGTGGCGGGGGTCGGGCGTTCCGGACTGGTATCGCGAGCAGCTCGGCCTCGAGTACGAGGGGCTCTCGGGGCTACCCGAGAACTGGGTCTACAACACGGGTGACGAGGAGAACCCGATCCGCCGGCTCGTCTCGACGTTCCTGTCGCCGCTCGCGAGCGCCTACGCCCTCGTCGTCGCGCTCGTCTACGTCGCCGGCAGGCCGTTTCGCTGGTGGTGGGGGCTCCTCGCCGTCGTGCTCTACGCCGGCCTCCTCTACACCCACACGCGCGCCGCGCTCGCCGCGCTCGTGGTCGGGCTCCTCGTCCTCGCGCTCGCGCAGCGGCGCCTGGCTCCCGTCGCGTACGCGCTCGTCTCGGTCGTCGTCGGCGGAGCCTTCCTCGTCGCGTATCCGACGCTGGGTCCCTCCACGAGCTACACGGAGGAGGAGATCGAGTTCCTGCGACAGAACGCCGAGCGCGATCCAGACGACAGCTCCAACCCGTTCTCGCCCGGCGAGTCGTCGACCGAAAGTCATCTCCGGAACCTCCGGGACGGGATCGAGGCCGTGGTGGAGCACCCGCAGGGGTACGGCCTCGGGAACGCGGGTGTCGTCGCCAAGCGCACCGGCGTCGAGATCAGGGCCGGTGAGTCGACGTACATCGAGCTCGGCGTGGACGCGGGTCTCGCGGGTGCGGCCGCGTTCGTTCTCTGGAGCCTCGCGCTTCTCCTCGCGCTCTTCCGGCGGGAGGCCTGGCTCGCCGCGGCGTTCACGGCCGTGCTCCTCCTCGGCCTGCAGACGGACGTCATCGGCGTGCACTGGCTCGCCGTCGTCGTGTGGGCTGCCGCAGGGCTCAGCGTCGGTCAACCCGTCCGTCGGGCTCCCGGTGGCGAGGGCAATCCGTCGGAACGGAGACGGACGGAGTAGAGCCCGAGCGCGATGGAGGTGATGGCTCGCGGGACGCCGACTACACTCCGCCAAATGGCGATGGCGCGTCCGGTCGCCTGCCCGCGTTGCGGCCGCGAGAACGACCCAGAGGACCGCTTCTGCGGCGCCTGCGGTACCGCGCTTGCACTGGCCTGTCCGTCGTGCGGCGCCTCGAACCCGTCCGCGTCGAGCTTCTGCTCGACGTGCGGCAACGCCCTGACTGAGGACAGCGCCGCCCCGCCCACCGCCGAACGGCGCGTCGTCACGGTGCTGTTCGCCGATCTCGTCGGCTTCACATCTCGGGCCGAGCGCCTCGATCCGGAGGACGTGCGGTCGATCCTCAGCCCGTACTACACGCGGCTGAGGTACGAGCTCGAGCGGTTCGGCGGCACCGTCGAGAAGTTCA